>JBEKOZ010000371.1:0-5432 GCA_049521275.1 Bryobacteraceae bacterium
GCGTTCGCACCGGTCAGCGAGAACTGGCACTCCACCGCGTACAGCCGGTTGGCCTTTTCGAAGTCCTCTTCGGAAGAAAACTTGCGGCCTTTCGAAAACTGCTTGGTCGGCACCACCGTCGGCGAATCGAGCCCCAGGAAATCGCAGTCGAGCGCCATCACCACCTTGGCCTTATCGAACCGCGGCAGAAACTCCACCGCCTGGCCGCACGCCATGCTCAATCCCGCGCGCTCGTTGTCGCGGGAAATCGCTTCGTACTCGATCCATTTCGCCTTGGGGAATTTCCGCAACGCATCGGCGCGCAGCGACGAAAGAGACGGTGAAGTGACCGTCTCACTCAAAAACCGTAAGCCCGCGCCATCGCCCAGCGGAATCGCCTTCACCGCCGCCGCGAAATTCGCCCAGCTGGATTCCTTGCCGCTTTCGAGCACCACGCTCGACCGGTCCGGATCGTACAGGCCCAGAATCGACGCCTGCTGCATCGCCGTCGCCGCGCCCAGGCTGCCCGGATGATCCGCATTGCCTTCGATCTTGGTCGGCCGCCCGTCGTGCGATTCGACCAGCAGTCCGCTGACGCCGCCCGCAAACGACATCACCGTCGAATAAAAATACGGATGGCCGGGAATCATGTCCTCGACCCCCGCCGCGTAGGGAAGAATGTGCTCCACCGGACGCCGGCATGCCGTCAACCCCGCGAGGCCGAACGACGCCGCCATTAATTTCAGAACCGTGCGCCGCGAATTGCCGTCCAGCATTTCCGACGCATTCGCCGGAAACTCGCGATGGACAAATTCGCTGAATTCGGGCGTCGCCGCCAGATGATTCAAAGACCGCCAATACTTCGGCCCGCTGGTCTTGTTCGCAATGTTAATCAGACTCGTCGCGTTACTCACCTGTGGCACCCCGAGCAGTTCGTAGGCGGACTAATATGTTTCTCCGCGATGATCTCGCGCCCGATCTCCGCCGGATCCCGGTCCGGCACCCAATCGAGCTTGGTCACCAACTCCGCCGGCCGGATGTTCGGCGCCGGATTGCGGTGGCATTCCAGGCAAAACGCCATATTCAACGGCTTGTCCTGATGCACTTCAATCATCTGATCGATGCGCCCGTGGCAGCTGACGCAGCTCACTCCCGCCGTCACATGCGCGGAGTGATTAAAATAAACGAAGTCAGGAAGACGATGAATCTGCACCCAGGGAATCGGCTGGTCCGTGACGAAACTGGTCCGCACCAGTTCCAGGCGCGGACTGGTCGGCTTCACGCGATTGTGGCAGTTCATGCAGGTTTGTGTCGGAGGCACTGCAGCGAACGCAGCCTTATAGACCGTGAAATGGCAATAATAACAATCGATCCCGAGTTGTCCCGCGTGCAGCTTGTGGCTGTACGGAACCGGCTGCACCGGCTGATACCCGGTATCGATCACCGTCGGGTACGAAAGGTAGGTATAAGCGCCGATTCCAGCGAGTGCGCCCAGCCCAAGCAGCGCGCCTGCAACCTTTAATATGATGTCAGACGACTTCGGAAAGATAGCTGCCATCTCGTGTGTTGGTCTCCAGGGCCGTGGAGTAGCCCTCCATATTTTCTACCATAGCAAGAGAGCCTACGCAACTGGAGCAAAATTTCTTGTCTGACCGTAAACGTTCCATCGGCATGAGATTATTCGCGGACTTAAAGGTCCGCCCCAAGCTCATGGTGCTCCACAACGTATTCTTCTTAGTGTTAACCTGCGCCGTTTACTTCTCACTAATTCCGCTATTTGAGAAACAAGTTGCCGACGCCCGATCCAGGGAATTGTCCATTTTGCACCAAGCGCATGGCTCAGGGCAAGACCTCAGCGCTCCTCAGGAATCCTACGCGGAGGCGATCGCGCGTGCCAGGCTCACCTTATTTCTGGTGCTGGGCAGTATTTATGTATTAGCGGTGCTGGTGCTGGAATCGATCATTATGCCGCTTTATGTTTACCGGCCCTTGCGGCGGATGCTGGTGGCCGATGCGGCGACGCAGCACGGGGATCGCGACCGCGAAATGATCCCGCCCGAGGAAATCTTGGGCGACGAGATCGGCCAGATCATGCGTTCCCGGAATGAGACGGTCGGCGCTCTCCGCCGCCAGGAAGACGAGCTCGCGGCGGCGCTCCGCCGGTTGGAGGAGCAGGACCGCCTGGTCAGCCTGGGCCTGCTGTCGGCCAGCGTGGCGCATGAATTGAATACGCCGCTCGCGGTGTTGAACGGGTCGATCGAGAAACTGATCGAAACCACCGACGACCGGCACACGCTGGAGAGATTGGCGCGCATGCAAAGGGTCGCGCAAAGGCTGAAGCGGATCAGCGAGAGCCTGGTCGACTTTTCGCGTGTCCGCCACCAGCACATGGGGCCGGTCGCGCTGCGGTCTCTGATCGACGAAGCCTGGGGACTGGTGGCCATCGACGACAAATCTTCGACCATCGCGTTCTCCAATCATGTGGCGCCCGAAGTCACGGTCGTCGGCAATCCCGACCGCCTGGTGCAGGTGTTCGTCAACTTGTTGCGGAACGCGCTGAACGCCGTCGAATCGGGCACGGGAAAGGTCGACGTGCGCTCCCGCTGCGGCTATCGGGGGATCACCACGGCGGTCGAAGACAACGGCCGCGGCATCCCGCCCGATGTTCTGCCGGATATCTTCGACGCCTTCGTCACCACGCGCCTGGATGCCCGCGGAACGGGCTTGGGACTGACCGTTGCCGAAGGAATTATCACCCAGCACGGCGGCACGATCTCGGCCAGCAATCGCCCGGAAGGAGGCGCGAAGCTGGAAGTCACGCTGCCCGCCGCACGCTGAGTGATCCCCTCGGGCTCAAATAGAGCCGCGACTAGCAGGAGCGGTTTTCACACCGGCTCTCACGCCAGGGATCATAGCCCCGTCCCGTCAGGGCGGGGACACATGACGATCCGGCGCAAGGTGTTTCGTCAGTCGACCTCGATGGCCTTGCGGAGAAGCGTGCGTAGTCCCCGTTCACCGGCGCCGCCCTTGTGGGTTCCGGCGATCTTGCCATTCTGGTCGATCAGGACGTACAGCGGAATCGCCGTGGCGGCGAACACCGCGGCCAGATTCGTGTCTTCCATCAAGACCACCTTCGAGGCGCGCGGCGAGTCTTGCAGGTATCGCTCGACCTTGCTGCGCGACTCCCGAACGTCGACCGCAAGAACGATCAGGCCCTTCGATGCGTAATCCTCGGCCAGCGCCTCGACGGCGGGCTGGTCTCCCCTGCAAATCGCGCACCAGGTGGCCCAGAACTGGAGGAGAACCGCGCTCCCTTTTACCGAATCGTTGTTGTATTTTTCGCCGGTCAGCGCTTTGGCGTGGAACTTGGGAGCCTTCTCCCGCGAGTCGATCGCCAGCAGGCTCGCAGTGCCCGTCGAAGCACCGAGCAGCGCTAACGCAGAGCGGCGGGACAACATCCCCGAATCATATCATTAAGAAACCGATCGCATCGCGTCCAGCAGAAACGCGATCACGAACCGGATCTGCTCGTCGCTAAGATAGCGGCCGAATTTCCGGTCGCGGCCGTCGGCTTCAATGACAATCCACGTGGTGGAACTCCCGTTTCTGGGGTGCATTTTCACCACATACTCGATACGCCGGATGGAGCCGAGCGGCGCCCGGAGCCGCCTGCCGACGCTTCCCACTCCTTCAAACACGCTGAGTCGCGCGTTCTCAATGACCACCGCGACCTTGCCCCACGTCTGCATCGCCGCGGCGGCAATCATGAACGGCGCGAAGGCGAGGACCAGCCAGTAATCCCCTCTCAGCCCGATCCCGATCATCATGGCGCTCAGCGTCCAGGTGGCGAACGCCCAGGCGGAGCGCGTCGACAGCTCGATCCGGCAGCGAACTCGGTCGAGCGAGACCTCTGCGCCCGCCGGAGGCTCGTGTGACTGAAGGTCGGCCACCAGCGCCGCTGCCCGGCTCCCGGAGTCCGGTTCGCCATCCCAGATAAGCTGCGGCCCCTGCACCTACCTATTAAAGCAAAATCTTCTAGAGCAAACCGCTGCGCTTCTGTTTTTCGAGCGCTTTCACCAGGTCGCCCACCTGCTGCGCGCGGCCGCGGTCGGCGATCAGCAGCGCGTCCGGCGTATCCACCACGATCAAATTGTGAACCCCCAGCAACGCGATCAATTTTGATTTCGCGCCGTCCACGTAGTTCCCGCTGCTATCGGCCAGCAATGCGTCTCCGCGCACCGCGTTGCCCAGCGCATCGCGATTTTGCAGCTCGTAGACCGCGTTCCAGCTCCCCACGTCGTTCCAGCCGATATCGCCAGCCCGAATCCCGGCCACGTTGTTTGCCCGTTCAAGCACAGCGAAATCGATCGAGATATTTTCACAGAGCGGAAACACCTTCGCGAGCTTCGCCCCAAACCGGCGGCTCGAAAACGGAGGCAGACTGGCCAGCAGCGTCGCCGTCTTGGGCAGAAACTCGCGCAGCGCGTCGAGAAGCACTGAGGTCTTCCAGAAAAACATCCCCGCGTTCCAATAAAAATTTCCCGCTGCAACAAACTCAGCCGCCGTAGCCGCATCCGGCTTCTCACGAAAGCTCGTTATTGGCGCCTGGCCCCTGGCCCCTGGCCCCTGCGAAGGAAATTCAATGTACCCGTAGCCCGTCTCCGCCCACCTCGGCTGGATGCCGAGCACCACGATTTTCCCTTCCTTCGCGGCTTTAAAGGCCGGGCGCAGCAGGCGCACGTACTCGCGCGGCTTCCCGATCACGTGATCCGCCGGGAACACGCCCATCACCGCTTCAGGATCGATCGATTGGAGGATATGCGCGGCGAGCCCGATCGCGGGAGCGGTATTGCGCTGCGCGGGCTCGGCCAGGATCTGTTTCTTCGGCACTTCGGGAAGCTGTTTGACGATCTCAGCACGCAGATGATCGTTGGTGAGGATCCAGATGCGTTCGGGAGGCAGCACCGGGCGCAGGCGATCCACGGTTTGCTGAATCAGGGAGCGGTCGCCGAAGAATTTCAGAACCTGCTTGGCGTTCGCCCGGCGGCTGCGCGGCCAGAAGCGCGTCCCGCGGCCACCCGCGAGAATCAATCCGTAAAGATGAGACATGTATAAGTTCCTAGACAGCAGCAAGGTTCACGTCCATCCGCATGCTTACGCATGGCGGTTCCGTGGCGGCGACTGCGCGCCGGCCAGTCCACCGCCGCCTTTGCGCTCGGCCTCAACGGAACCGCCATGCGTAAGCATGCGGACGGAATGACCGCGACATCCCACTATTTTAGTGCGCCACACAGCTTGAACAATATGTAGGGCGGACGCCCTCGTCCGCGCCGGACCCCTTGGTCCGGTTGTTCGGGCGCAGTCAGGGCCGACGAGGGCGTCGGCCGCGGACCAGGGGTCCGCCCCACGGAAAACTACTCTACCGGATATCCGCGCACCAGCTTCAGCGTGCG
>JBEKOZ010000372.1:0-5432 GCA_049521275.1 Bryobacteraceae bacterium
CAATCAGCCACAACCGATCGGAAAATACCAGGCACACCAGAAACACCACGCCGAAACCCACCAGCGCGCGAATGATTCGTGAACGCAGTTCTCCCAGGTGATCGAGGAAGGACATGCGCAGCATGCCCTCTTCTTCTTCGTCGTCCCCGCCGTCGCCGCCGCCCCCGGCGGGAGGAAGCTTCTTGCCTCCCCCACCCTGGGAAAAACGCGCCAGCATTTTCTCAATTGGGCTGTCGTCGCTCATGTTGTTCGCTGTTACGGGACAAGTCTCCGCCCGCCGTTTCTCACGCTCTACTTAAACGCTGCCTAACTATTGTGCTGGGACGCTTCTGGCGCAGGCGTCGTCTCGACCGGATGCTCCGCGGCCACGTCAATGACCTTAGGATCCGCAAGCGGAGCAGCATCAAGACGAGGAACGGTACCCTCGACCTGGGCTACATGACGACTGGCTTCAATGGCCCCATGTGATTCAGCGCTCGGAGCTTCTAGAGCGCCTACTGTGGAAGGATTGGTTGCGGTGGAATCGTACGAATCCGTGCCATAAGAGCTCGAATCGTAATATGGATAGTCGAAATTGCTGTGACTCTGGATCTCGGCCGCGATGGGGTGCATCACGTCCCGGATCGATTCGCTTTCCCGCTCCAGTGACTGCATTTCACGCTCAAACGTCGCTTTAAGATCGTTTGAGGCGCGACGGAATTCGGTAATCGCCTTCGCGATCGTCCGCCCCAGTTCTGGAAGCTTCTTCGGCCCGAACAGAACGAGAGCGACGAGGAAGATGATGGCCATTTCTTGCACGCCAACCGGCCCCATCGTGTGCCCTCACTTTCGCTTTTCATGATAACAGATGCGACCGAAGCCCGATTTGTGATGTACTTGCATATCAAGATGACCAGGTTGCTCTTACCCCTTCTGCTCAGCGTGGCGGCCGCGTCCGCCCAGGTCAAAATCACCGCCGACGACAAGCTCGTTCATGTCCGGATCAACGGCAGGCCGTACGCCGATTTCGTCGTCAAAAGCGACGATGCGATGAAGCCCTATCTTTATCCGCTCCGCGCCGCCTCCGGCACTATCGTCACCAGGCATTGGCCGATGGAAAAAGTTTCCGCCGTCGAGCCGGTGGATCATCAGCATCAGCGCGGCGTCTGGTTCGGACCCGATCTGGTCAACGGCTTCGATTTCTGGAATAACGAGGTCAGCTACAAAATTCCCATCAGCGGCCTGATCAAGCTGAACCGAATCGGCGCCTTGAAGAGCGGCAAGAAACAGGGCAGCATCGCCGCGAGCTTCGATTGGATGAATCCCAAGGGCATCACCATTGTCGAAGAGTCGCGTCTGATGACCTTCTATGTTCTGCCCGCGCTGCGTATCATCGATTTCGAAATCGACCTGACCGCCATCGACCGCGTGAAATTCGGCGACGGCAAGGACTGCTGCTTCGGCATCCGCATCGCGCCGCAGTTGCAGGAGGACAAAGTGATCAAGGTCAAGGGTCAGCCCGATGTCACCATTCCCGGACCCCCTGGCGTGATCGCCAATTCCGAAGGCAAAACCACCGAAAAACAGGTATGGGGCAAGCCGGCCGACTGGTGCGATTATTCCGGCGCGATTGACGGCGAAAAACTCGGCATCGCGATTTTCGACCATCCGAAGAATCCGCGCCGCGCCCGCTGGCATGTTCGCGGCTACGGACTGTTCGCCGCGAATCCATTCGGGCTGGCCGCGTTTACGGGCGACAAGTCGCAGGACGGCAGCGTGCTGCTCGAGCCGGGCGAGAAGCTCCATTTCAAATACCGCGTGGTGATCCATCCGGGCAATGCCGATATCGCGAAACTGTGGGCGGAATACGCGAAGTAAGGAAAGGGAACCCAAGTAAATGGTCCTGTCGGACATCGATATCCAGCGGTACATCAAAGAGGGAAAAATCAAAATCACGCCGCCGCTGCCCGCGGAGCAGTTGGGGAGCTGTTCGGTCGATTTTCGCCTGGGCCACGAGTTCAGCGTGTTCGAACATAGCAAGCACGCGCTGATCGATATTCGTGAAAAAGCGGCGATTCAGGGGCTGATGCGCACCATCACCGTCCCGCCGGGTGAAGCGTTCATTCTTCAGCCGCATGAATTCGCGTTGGCGATTACCGAAGAGGTGCTGGAGTTGGACGACGATGTTCTGGGCAGGCTCGAAGGCCGGTCGAGCCTCGGGCGCATCGGCATCATCGTGCATGGAACAGCGGGACTTTTTGATCCGGGCTGGATCGGCAAGGCAACGCTCGAGCTGAGTAACCTGGGGCGGATGCCAGTGGCGCTCTATCCGGGGATGCGGATCTGCTCCTTCACCTTTGAGCAATTGTCGACGCGGGTCGCGGTGTCGTATCGGAACAAAGTAGGAAATAAGTACGCGGGCCAGGATCGTCCGCTGGCGAGCAAGCTGGCGAGCGAGTCGGGGGAGTAGGATACTAAAGACAAGACGCGGCTCACTGCAAAGCGCACCTTGTTCTCGCGTCGCGACAAAGGCATCGCGGCGGTTGTTCCGATCGAGGATCTCCGGCTCCTGGAACACCTGACACAAGAGGAGATGGACCGCCAGGATATCGAAGATGCTCGAAAGGCCCTTGCCGAGGGTGGAAACAGCGTTCCTCTTCGGGACTTTATGCGAGATTGAGATGGGCGTCCGGTGTTGTTGCTCTTGTGGGCAGGATCGCAGAAGTCGCGGAAAAACCGCTCCCGGTGGTCGCGGCTCTATAGAGCTTGAACGTGGTACCAGTTACTTATAGAGCCGCGACCATCGGGAGCGGTCCAGCAGAGTTTTTCAGCAGCCTACCCCACATTTGAAATCTACCGGATGCGCAGGATCATGTGATCCTCATCCACATAGCTCGCCCCCATCTTCAGCGCCCGCGGCTCCGTTCCAAAAGTTTCAAACCCGAAGCTGCGGTAAAGCTGCTTCGCCGCGCTTTGACCCGTCCCAACGGCCAGCAGGATTTGCTCCAGGGATGAATCCCTCTTCGCCCGTTCGAGAATGGTCGCAATCAGCGCCCGTCCCACGCCTTTGCCCCGATGCGCGGATGCGACGTACACGCCATATATGTTCCCTTTGTGCCGCTCCTTCCATCCCGTCGCGCGGAGAAAAGTGGCCATCCCGATCAGCTTGCCCTCCTCGAAAGCCCCCAGGTGCAGGTTGCCTTCCGGGGCATCGCGAAAGCGGAGTCCCGCGGATTCAATGGTGGTCGCCCGATGCTCCTCCGCCGCTTTCCCGAACGCGAACGGCTCATTTTCGAGAGACTCCAGCCTCAGCCGCCACCACGCCGCGGCATCGGCTTGGAGCAGGATGCGTATTTCCATCGCACCATTCTATTCACAAGGGCGGATACTGCGGGTTCCATTGCATCGCGGTCACAGTTTCGCGTAGCGACTCTGAGGTCGTCAGCGGCGCGAGCCCTTCCCGCTGCGCTTCGAGTCCCACCGCCATGGCGATCTCGACGGCTACGCGGCGCAAATCGTGAAGCGGCGGCAACAGGCTTCCTGAATTTCCGAAAACGGGTGAATGGTCGGCCAAGGCGTGCGCTGCGGCCCGCATCATCGAATCGGTGATCCGTCGTGCCTTGGACGCCACCACTCCCAGCCCGACCGCGGGGAAAATGTAGATATTGTTGCATTGCGCGATGGGAATCGTGCGATCTTCAAACCGCACCGGATCGAAGGGCGAGCCGCTGGCCACCAGAGCGCGCCCGTCGGTCCACCGGATCAGGTCTTCGGCCGTAGCCTCGCTATGCTCGGTCGGATTCGACAGCGGGAAGATGATCGGGCGCGCGGTTTTCCGCGCCATCGCCCGCACGATCGGTTCGGTGAACGCTCCACGCGCCGTCGAGAGTCCGATCAGGATCGTCGCATCCACTTCGCCCATCACTTCCGCTAGCCCCAAGTGCGGACCGGCAGGCCTTGCGTAAACCCGCTGCTCCGGCGTCAAGTCCTCCCGATCCTGACGCAGCAACCCGTCCTTATCGACTATCCAGAAACGGCCGATCGCCTCCGCGCTCGACAGTCCGTCGGCGATCATCGCGTCGCGCAGATAATCCGCCACGCCGATGCTGGCCGACCCGGCTCCCAGAAACACCACCTGCTGCTCGCCGAGCGTCTTTCCGGTCGCTTTCACCGCCGCCAGAATCGCGCCGAGGGCGACCGCCGCCGTTCCCTGGATGTCGTCGTTGAACGTCAGTAACTCGTCGCGGTAGCGATCCAGAATCGGGCGCGCATGCGGTGTCGCGAAATCCTCCCATTGCAAACAGGTCTCCGGAAGTTCCTGCTTCACGGCCTGAACGAACAGGTCGATAAAGTCGTCGTACGCGGCTCCGCGAATGCGTTCGTGACGCCAGCCGAGATAGGCCGGATCGTGCAGGCAATCTTCGTTGTTGGTTCCGACATCCAGAACGATGGGAAGCGTGCGGGACGGATGAATCCCGCCAATCAGGCTGTACAACGAAAGCTTGCCGATCGGAATCCCCAACCCTCCCACGCCTTGATCGCCGATCCCCAGAATGCGCTCGCCATCGGTCACGACAATGACGTCGATGCTCTCGTTCTGCCGGTTCCGGAGCAGCGCGGGAATCGAATCGCGCAGCGGGTAGGAGATGAACAGCCCGCGCGGACGCCGGTAAATATGGCTGAAGTTGCGGCACGCCTCCGCCACCACGGGTGTGTAGACAATGGGCGTCATCTCCTCGATGTGATCCAGGAGAAGACGGTAAAACAGAACCTCGTTGTTGTCCTGCAACTGGCGCAGATAAATGTGCCGGTTCATCTCCTTGTCGTAGGCAAGGTAGGATTTGTAGGCCCGCTCCACCTGCTCTTCCAGCGTCTCGACGTAAGGCGGCAACAGCCCATGCAACCCGAGCCGCGTCCGCTCCTCGCCGGTGAATGCGGTGCCTTTGTTCCAGGCGGGAACGCTGAGCAGCCGGGCTCCGCGAAGCGCGGTTGGAAAGGTGAGGGGTGAGGCCATTACCGCAGCAGATCCTCCAGCTGAATCTTCGCGTCCGTCCTGCTGTCGCGATACTTCACGATCACCGGAGTGTACAGCGAAACGCCCCACTCCTTGCCCGGCCCATGCGTGATCGCGCGCGAGCCCGCCACCACCACCGCGTCTTCGGGAATCATCAGAGGCTCGTCGTCGGTCGCCGCATAAACTTCGCCCCGCGCGATATCGTACACCGGAGTCGACCGCGTCAAAATCGTGCCGCTGCCCAGCACTGCGCGACGCTTCACCACCGTGCCTTCATAAACCCCGCAGTTGCCGCCGACCAGAACGTCGTCTTCGATAATCACCGGCAGCGCGCCCACCGGCTCCAGGACTCCGCCGATCTGCGCCGCCGCGGAAATGTGGCAATTCTTCCCGATCTGCGCGCAGCTCCCCACCAGCGCGTGCGAATCGACCATCGTTC
>JBEKOZ010000373.1:0-5424 GCA_049521275.1 Bryobacteraceae bacterium
CAACATGCAATACGGCGTCCGGATGGCGCGCCGGGGCTGGCTGGAAGCTGCGGACGTCTTAAACACCCATTCCGTGCGCGAAGTCGCGCGCTTAATTAACCATAAATGACTATAATTACTTCGAAACAACTCCTTAAAACGCCGATATTCACGGTTTCTGAAGACACCGCGCTGGACCCTGACGGCTTTGAAATCAAGCGCGCCATCGTCCATCACGGCGGATCGGCGGTGATGATGCCGGTCGACAAAAAGAACCGTATCTTATTGGTAAAACAGTATCGTTTGCCGGCGAAGCAGTATCTTTGGGAGCTTCCCGCCGGCCGCCTCGACCCGGGCGAGACGCCGTTACAAGCAGCCCGCCGGGAATTAGTCGAAGAAACGGGATATCGTGCGAAAAAATGGCAACAAATAGCAGTCTTTTACGCCAGTCCGGGATTTTTAGCGGAAAAAATGACTATTTATCTCGCGACTAAATTAACGGCCGGGGAGAAGAAACCGATGGAAGACGAGCGCATCGAGACGCGCTGGTTTACGGCGCGTGAACTTGATAAAGCCATCGAATCCGGCAAGATCCTCGACGCGAAAACGCAGATTGGTTTCCTTAGATGGAAGCGCTACGTAAAAAAGTAAACATCTGGTGGAGCGCCTGCGCGCGATGGCTGACGCGCATTTTCGCCGCCGGTTCCGCTTCGCCAAAGGTGCAGCCGAAGGGCTCGTAAAAGAATAGAGGATCGTAACCGAAGCCGTTCGAGCCTCTGGGCTGCTCGGTTACCTGGCCTTCCACGGCGCCGCGAAACATTTTGACGAGTTCCCCGTCGCGCATCAGCGCAATGACGCAGACGAATCGCGCCGCGCGATGCTCCACGCCGAGCATTTGTTTGAGCAGCCAGGCGTTATCGAAGTGCGCGGAATCCACGCCGGGGCGGCCGCCGAGCGCGTCGACTTCGATTCCCGAATCGTCGACGAACAAATATCCTTCTATATGCGCCCCGTAATGGCGTGCCTTCAGCAAAGCATTTTCTTCGAACGTTTTGCCGGTTTCCTCCGGGGCCGGCAGGGATACAGGGACAATCTCAAAATCCGGCGCGGCAGATTGAAATTCGCGCAGCTTCCCGGGATTCGAGGTCGCGCAGTGAATTTTCACGCGGTCTCGAATTTCCTTTGTACCTCGATCAGCGCCGCGATGCCCTTGCGCGCCAGCACCAGCAGCGACGCGAGGTGGGAGTCGTCGAACGCCGTCTTCTCCGCCGTCGCCTGCAACTCCACGAACTGGCCGGCGCCGGTCATGACCACATTCATATCCACCTCGGCGCGCGAGTCTTCCTGATAGCAGAGGTCGAGCATCGCTTCGCCGTTCACGAGGCCGACGCTGGTGGCCGCGACGCAATCCCGGACGGGAGATTTCTTGAGCGTTCCGAACTTGACCAACTGACGGAGAGCCATGGACATGGCGATATAGGCTCCGGTGATAGCCGCGGTGCGGGTGCCTCCGTCGGCTTGCAGAACGTCGCAATCGAGGATCACGCTGCGTTCGCCGAGCACTTCGGTATCGACCACCGACCGCAGCGAACGTCCGATCAAGCGCTGGATTTCCATGGTGCGTCCGGACGCGCGGCCCTTCGATACTTCGCGCGCGGTACGTGTCGCGGTGGCGCGCGGCAGCATGGAGTACTCGGCGGTCACCCAGCCTTTCCCCGATCCGCGCAGGAAGCCTGGAACGGTGTCTTCAATCGAAGCCGCGCATAGCACGCGCGTATTGCCGATTTCGATCAGCACCGATCCTTCGGCTGTGAGCAGATAGTCGGTGGTCACCGTCACCGGCCGCATCTCGGCGGCGTCTCTTTTGTCGATTCTCATTTATTTTCCAGAACTCATCAGCTCGTAAAACAGGAAAAAAATAATCAGCATTCCGCCGATCAAGATTATCAAACAAGGGATGAGGCCACGGGAAGTCTTCTCCGGACCTTTCTTCTTGGCCCCAGGCGGGCGGAATCGCGCCATATTATTTTGCCTGCCGGATCAGCGTCGCAGCCTGCCGGAAAAATTCGTCCAGCGCGCGCAAGGAGGCGTCTTCAAGATCGCGCAGGGTGATGGAAACCACCGCCCGCCCGCGCTCGGCCAGGGCCATCTGCGTGGCCAGATACTGTGCGCGATGGTAATCAAGGTTGCGGTCGGCACCCGCGCGTTCCGCAACGACGATGGTCGAAAAACATCCGCCATGGCCGATGATCATTTCATGATAGGAGTGATTCATCGCGGGACCTTCGTACACGTCGGCGGGCATTTTCAAGCGCGCATGAAACAGGCGCTCCGCCGCCCGATCCAGCACGGTACGCACCGCGCGGCCGGGAAGCGAATAGCGAGTGTCGCCGAAAAATGTCAGTTCGCCATAAGTGGCCTGTGCGCTGGCGGTGAAATGTTTCACGAGCGCCGCATAGAGCGCCGGCGCCGTGGTTCCCTCCGGCCGGATGGTTTCGGGCAAGCGATCCCACCGGAGCGTGACGCGGCCGCGCCACACGGACTTGCGCGGCGACTCCTCGGCCTGGCGCCAGGCCTTCGTTCTGGTGATGTTTTTGGCGGAGTCCGTGAACAGCGTGTTGGTAATGGCCTTGTATAGTTCGACGTTCGGCTGGGTGACGAAATTGATTTTACGCAACCACGCGATTCCGAAGACCATGTAATGAACGAATTGCATGTAGCGCGAAAGCGTCGCGTCCGCTGGCACGGTTAACGACGCCGACGGATACCCGGCGCGCCTGAGGAGCGCCAGTTTTTCCGCACGGTCATCGGCGGAACCTTTCCTCTGCACGCACCAGAACACGCGGTCCTGTCCGGGATCCTTCGGCGCGCGATAGTTCTTCAAGCGCACACGTTCGCCGGTGACGAGTTTCAGTCCGTACTCGACCGACTTGCCGAGGCTCTCTTCGAAATCCTGCTTGGTCCAGATGCCCGCACCGGCCCAGGCGCGCGGCAGGAGCAGCGTCACTTTATCGCGGCCTGCGAGCCCTTGCACATGCAGGAAGGACGCGAGGCGCCAAGCTACATCGATCTCCTGTTCGCACAAGAACGTTCCTTCGATCCACGCGCGCAAATTCACACCCGCGAGGCCCAGAGGATACAGGCTTCCTCGATTCAGCGGCGCGCTGTGGCGTCCGGCGGTGGAGTTGCGTTCGTCAAGCTGGAGGGGCACGCGGCGGTATCCGCGCCCTGCGGCGAACTGATCCAGCAGAGACCCGGGCAGCGCCATGTAGCAAAAATTGGGGCGTGAATCGACTCCGGCGGCGTCGTACATCGCGGCGAGTTTCTCCAAGTTCATCACCGGCTCATAGGACGTGATTCCCATCGCCATGCCGACGACCAGAGTACGGCGCAACAGATCCGCGTCGTTCGAGCCGCCGCGCTTTTTCATATCGGCGATGATGGATTCGAGTTTCACCGGATCCGTGGAATCGAGCACGTAGACCCGCGGCCCGCGCCGCAGCAATCCCACCGCCTGATACATCGCCTTGTCTTCGGAGGAGCCGCCCATTCCCACCCAGATCAGGAATTTTATGGGAGCGTGATGCGCGGCGCGGATCCCTTCACGAATCTGGTCCAATTCGCGGGCGATATCGCCGGGCCATTCGGGATGCTGCTGGGCTTGCCAAGCGAGATCGAAAACGCCGTACCCGTTTTTCGTCACGCGTCCGCCCTCGATCTCCATTCCGATCGGAATCAGCGCGCCGCGCGCCGGGTCGAGTGCGTCCAAACCCTTGCGCCGAGCCCTGGAATTAAGAGCTTTGAGACTCTTGAGGACGGACGCTTCGGCGAAGCGGGCGAACGAGGATTCCGACTCCGGCCGGTCGTGATAGAGCGAAAGGAGCACCTATTAGATGTAGCATAAGCTATGGGCATGCCCGCTCCATCGGCGCCGCCGAAAACCGTCGAACGGTTCTTCGAATTTTCCCTGCTCGGCATGCTGGCCTCCGGATATTTCGCGGTCGCGACGTCCGGCTATCTGGATTGGCCGACGGCAGGGGTGACGCTGGCGGCGTTGAGCCTGCGTGCTCTGATGGCGGCGGGGGTGGTTAGCTTGCGGCTTCCCAGCCGGCTGGCGGACGCGCTGGCTCTGACCTTCGCCGGGTTTTATCCGCTCGATTATTTTTATATTTCCGGAGCATTCCTGCCGGCGACAGTGCATTTCATCTTCTTTCTGCTGGTGTCGAAGGTGCTGACAGCGCGAACGACGCGCGACTTCACCTACCTGAAATTGCTGGCGACGCTGGAGCTGCTGGCGGCCGCGATTCTTTCCACCAGTCTCAGCTTTTTCGCGTTCCTCGCGTTATTCATTCTGTTCGCAATCGCGTCGTTCTCGAGCGGCGAGGTCCGCGTGTCGACTTTAAAACAGAGGAGCGTGGTGCGCGGCGGGCTGCGCGCGTTCCCGCGCCGACTGGGCGTACTGGCGGTGTTTCTGTTCGTTGGAATTCTTACCATGACCGCCGCGCTGTTCTTCGTTTTGCCGCGAACCGCGCGCGCCGCGCTGGAGCGGTTTGTCCCGCAGCGCTACCATCTGCCCGGTTTCTCGAATGAAGTGATGCTGGGCCAGATCGGCGAGATCAAGCAGAGCAGCGCGCCCGTGATGCACATCCACAAGGAGCTGGGCGAGGGAATGCTGGATGTCCGGTGGCGCGGCACCGCGCTTACGGAGTTCGACGGCAAGCGCTGGTACAACGCGCCCGGAGGCGGCGAAGAAATCCGCATACCCCCGGACAAGCACCAAGTGACGATGAAGTTCGAACGTCCGCCGCGCCGCGGGCAATGGATCGTTTACACCGTGCAATTGAGCGAGATGTCCTTCGACACGCTGTTCTACGCCGGCATGCTGCAATCGATCAACATCAATGCTCCGGCGTTGAACTACACGCCCGGCGGATCGCTGCGCGTTTCCCGCGTATCGACCAGCGGATTGAAATACACCGCGCAGAGCGTGATGGAAGAAGAGTGGGCCACGCCGCGCGTTCCTCCGGAGCCTCTGCGGCCGATGGAACGCGACGACCTGCTGCTGCTTCCCGACAGACTGGACGTGCGAATTTTCCGGCTGGCTCGGGAAGTAATCGAAGGCGCGGCCAGTGACAACGCCAAAGCGCGAGCCATCAACGAGTATCTGCGCGCCAATTACGGCTACACTCTTCATCTGCTGCCCGCCACGGTTCCGGACCCACTGGCGAACTTTTTGTTCGAACGCAGGAAAGGGCACTGCGAGTATTTCGCGTCAGCGATGGCGGTGATGCTGCGCACGGTGGGAATTCCATCGCGGGTGGTGACGGGATTCGCGAGCGGTGTTTTCAATCCGCTCACCGGCTGGCAGGTGGTGCGCGCCTCCGATGCGCACAGTTGGGTGGAAGCGTGGATTCCGGGTCGCGGCTGGACGACGTACGATCCCAC
>JBEKOZ010000374.1:0-5411 GCA_049521275.1 Bryobacteraceae bacterium
GTCGGGGCGCGAGCCGGCGCGGTCGATGGGGTCCGCGGCGTGCGGATCGCCCGCATCGAAGTGCGTCGCGGCGGTAGAGGCCAGATGGCCGCCGGCGGAAAATCCCCAAATGCCGATGCGGTCCGGCTGAATATGCAACGCCAGAGCGTGCGTGCGAACGGTGCGAATGGCACGCTGCGCGTCCTCGATCATCGCCGGATGATGATACTTCGGCCCCAGCCGGTATTGCAGCACGAACGCGGAAATGCCCAGGCTATTCAGCCATTTCGCGATCTGGACGCCTTCGTGGTCCATGGCGAGGTGAGTGTAACTGCCGCCCGGGCAAACGATGACCGCGGTGCCGTTCGGGGATTTCGCGAGGTACGGCGTGAGGGACGGCTTGTCCTCGTCGGCTGTGCCGAGGGCGCCGGGCGCGCCGTTGGGCCACAACAGCTCGGGAGCGGGAGCCGTCTGGGCCGAGGCCACCGCGATCGACAAAACGAGAAGAAAATGTTTCACACGCGCCAGGTGTCGGCCCGCCAGTTTTGTATGGCTTCCTTGACCTGCTTCCGGGTCCAGTTGCCACCCAGGGTCTTTTCGACCAGGCCCGGGAGTTCGGCGTCGGAAGCGAACCGCAGACCGATGAGCTGGTCGATGGTCAACTCACTGATGCGCGGTTGCAGCGAGGCGGGCAGCAGGGCGGCCAGCCGCAGGCGCTCTTCGAGGCGAATCACGCGATCCTGCACTTTCAGCGCGTAGAGACGCACTTTGAACATCAGGACCACCAGCCAGACGACCGCGAGAACATGGATGCCCGTCATCCAGCCTGGATTCTTTACCAGCTCAACGATCGACCAAATCAGCGCAGCCGCTCCGAGCGGCGCCAAGAAGAAGTGGAAGGGCGGGTCAAACTTCCCGTGGTTCTTAAAATTTTGTGTTTCAGCCATTAGTCGTCTGTCCTCAGTTTATCGAGCGTATCATCTCGCAACCCTACATGCAGCCAGAGCTTCCGAGCCGCCATGCGTAGCATGCGGTTTCTCCGCCTTGTCGAGCAAACCGCGTCGCCTGGCGGTTCAGCCCGAGCGATGTATTAGTGCATAATATAACCGTTCCCCAATCCAGCACAACAAGAGAGAGAGATCATGTCATCTGTCAATCGCCAATTCGTCCTCGCGTCCCGGCCGACTGGTATTCCTGAAGAGTCGAACTTCAAGCTGATCGAAACGCCGATTCCGGAGCTCAAGGACGGCGAGTTCCTGGCCCGCGCCATGTATCTTTCGGTCGACCCTTATATGCGCGGCCGCATCAGCCAAGCGAAGAGTTATGCGGCGGGAGTGGAGATCGGCGGCGTCATGGTAGCGGGCGGCGTGGCCCGCGTCGTCCAATCGAAGAACCCGAATTTCGCCGCCGGCGACATTGTCGATCCTTATATGGGATGGCAGGAGTACGTGGTGTCGAGCGGGCGCGGCCTGCGCAAGCTCGATCCCAAGGTCGCGCCGGTGTCGACGGCGCTCGGCGTTCTGGGAATGACGGGAATGACCGCATATTTCGGGCTGCTGGATGTTTGCAATCCGAAGCCGGGAGAAACGGTCGTCGTGTCGGGAGCGGCGGGAGCGGTCGGTTCCATCGTCGGCCAGATTGCGAAAATCAAAGGATGCCGGACGGTCGGGATTGCGGGCGGCGACGACAAGGTCGATTGGATTTTGAAGGATTGCGGTTACGACGCCGCGTTCAACTACAAGACGACCGAGAATTACGGCGCGAAGCTGAAGGAGCTTTGCCCCAACGGCATCGACGTGTATTTCGATAACGTCGGCGGCGCGATCACGGATGCGGTCCTCATGCAGATCAACACTTTTGCCCGCCTGTCGATCTGCGGCCAGATTTCGCAATACAACAATGCGAAACCGGAAATGGGTCCACGGCTGCTGGGCATGCTGATCGTGGCTCGCGCGAAGGTGCAGGGATTCCTGGTGTCCGATTATATGCCGCGATTTGGCGTTGGGCTTACCGAGATGTCCACCTGGCTGCGCGAGGGGAAAATCAAGCATCGCGAAGATATCATCGACGGTTTCGAGAATCTGCCGAAGGCGTTTATCGGGCTGTTTCACGGGGAAAATATCGGGAAGAGAATGGTGAAAGTCGCGGATTAGATTTCATTCCATCCGCCGGAGCCGCCCAGCGAATTATTCTCTACAAATTCCGCGCTTGCTGGCGCGAATGAATGCCACAAGATGTTGCGTATGCGCGGTCGGCGACTCGGCTTCGATGCGCGATAGCGCGTCTTCCAGCTTCAGCCCGGACTTGTAGAGCAGCTTGTACGCTTGCTTCAAGGCGCGAATCTCATCCGCCGTGAAGCCCGCCCGCCGCAGGCCCACCAGGTTCAGACCCTTCGGCGAAACGTTAAAATCCGAATACAGAAAATATGGCGGAACGTCGAGATTGACGCGCGTATTTCCACCGATCATGGCCAGGCGTCCGATCTTCGAAAACTGATGAATCACCACGCCGCCCGAAATGAACGCCTCGCTCTCCACCTCCACGTACCCGGCCACCAGCGCGCAACTGGCGATGGTGGTGCGGTCGCCGATCCTGCAATTGTGCGCGATGTGGCCGGAGGTCATGATGTAGTTTCCGTTACCGATGACGGTTTCAGACTCCGGAGCGGTGCCGCGCGAAATGGTGTAATGCTCGCGGATTTTATTTGCGCTGCCGATTTTGAGATAGCTGCGCGCGCCTGAGAAATTCTTGTCCAGCGGATCGGTGCCCAACACGGTGCCGGCGGAAATTTCGTTGCGCTCGCCTAAAGTGGTCCAGCGTTTGACGAAAACATAAGGCTCGAGCATTGTTTCGGCGCCGATGACCACGTCCTGCTCGACGATGGCGAAGTCGCCGATGACGACGCGCGGTCCGATTACGGCTTCGGAGTGGACGCGCGCCGTGGAGGCGACGACGGCCGAAGGATCAATTGGCATTCTCGAATAAGCCGGCGGCGCCCTGGCCCCCGCCGATGCACATCGTCACGACCCCGTAACGAGCCTTCCGGCGCGCCATCTCATTAGCGATGGTCCCCACCATGCGGGACCCGGTCATGCCGAACGGATGTCCGATGGCGATCGAGCCGCCGTTGACATTCAGAATCTCTTGTTGGATTTGGAGACGGTCGCGGCAATAAACCACCTGCACGGCGAACGCTTCATTCAGCTCCCACAGGTCGATGTCGGACATTTTGAGGCCTTGCCGCTTCAGCAGCTTTGGAACGGCGAAAACGGGACCGATCCCCATCTCGTCTGGCTCGCAACCCGCGACCGCAAATCCGCGAAAGACGAGTTTGTAGGGAATCCCCAACGCATCGGCCCGTTCCCTCGACATCAACAGCGTCGCCGATGCGCCGTCGGAAAGCTGTGAAGCATTGCCCGCGGTGACCGAACCTTCCCCGCTGGTCTGGTCGAAATAAGGTTTCAACGCCAGCAGTCCTTCGAGCGTCGTATCGGGCCGATTGCACTCGTCACGATCGCAAATCGCGGGTTCCTCGCCGATTTTCTCGCCGGTCTTCTTGTCGAACAGCGCCTTGGCCGTTTTCATGGGCGCGATTTCGCCCGAGAAAAAGCACTCCTGCTGAGCCCGCGCGGTCCGCTTCTGGCTCTCGAGCGAATATTCGTCCTGCGCCAGGCGGCTGACCTTGTAACGCTTGGCGACCACTTCCGCGGTATCGCCCATCACCATGTACAGGCCGGGCAGGTGTTCCTGAATCCACGGATTCGGCGCATTATCGCGGGGCGTCATGGAAATACTTTCCGTGCCGCCGCCGATGGCCGCGTCGACGCCTTCGTTGATAATCTGATGCGCCGCGATCGCAATCGCCTGCAAGCCCGAGGAGCAGAATCGATTCACTGTGGTGCCCGCGACCGTTACCGGCAGTCCCGCAAGCATGGCGGCGATTCTCGCGACGTTCGACCCCTGCGGCCCGTGCGGCTGCGCGCAGCCGAGAACCACGTCCTCAATCTCCGCCGGATCGAGCTTCGGAGTTTTCTTCAGCACATCCTTGATACAGTGAGCGGCCAGATCGTCCGGCCGAGTCATATTGAAGGATCCGCGGAACGATTTCGCAAGGCCAGTCCGGGAGCTGGCGACGATGACAGCTTCACGCATAGCTCTTTAGGATACCGCGTTACGCGCTGACCAGGACCCCGTAGAGTACCAGCCAGAGTACTCCCAGGAAGTGCCAATAATTCACCGCGACGTCCACCAGTTCGCGCCGCTTCGATTTTCCCAGCACCAGAACAAAGAGCACCACCAGACCACCGATGAGATGCGCGGCATGCAGCCCCGTGAACATGTAGAAGAAGGAACTGTGCGGATTCCTCGCCAGGAACGCGCCGTGCATCACCAGCGATCGCCACGCGGTAAGTTGACTGGCCAAAAAGGCCATTCCGAGCGACGCCGTCGCCAGCAGAAAATGCGACGCCGCGCGCCACCGCCCGCGCCGGAACAATTGGCGGGCCGTCTCGAACGTTCCGCTGCTGATCAGGATCAGCACGGTGCTGAGGCGCAGCGTTTTCGGAATCGGAACCGGATCCCAGAACGGCGGCGTGTGCTTTCGCCAATAATAGGCGATCACCAGCGCGATGAAAAACGCCGAGATCGAGATGCACGCCGTAAGCAGCCCCACGCGATACAACCCGGGCACCGATTTGTTGGGGTCCTCGAGCGCGGAGGGCAGGACAACGACCTGATCGGTATTTTCGGCCCGGCCGCTGAGAATTCGCCGCATCTCACTTTCAGTCTACGCCCGAGTCGATCACCAGGCGGGCGATGCGTTCGCGATGAAACGTCGCATCGCCAAACGCCATTTCGCTCGCCTTCGCGCGCCGGTAATAAAGATGCGTGTCGTTCTCCCAGGTGAAGCCCATGCCGCCCTGCACCTGCACCGCGCGATTGCCGGTTTCGCGGCAAGCATCGCTCGCGTAAGCCTTGGCCACACTCACGGCGGTCGCCGCTTCGGGGCTGCCCTCGGTCATGGTATAGGCGGCGTAATACGCGGCGGAGCGCGCACTCTCGGTATAGAGCAGCATGTCGGCGCATTGATGCTGCACCGCCTGATATTGTCCGATGGGTTTGCCGAACTGTTTGCGCGTCTTGGCGTAATCGACCGCGATATCCAGCATGCGCTGCATGCCACCCGTCATTTCCGCGCACAAAGCGACGGTGACCACCTTCAGCGCGTGATCGAGAGCCTTGCGCGCGGCATCGCCTTTCGCGAGCAGCTCCGCAGCCGGATGATCGAACGTCACCTTATAAAGACGCCGCGTCAGATCCATCGCGGGCATCAGCGTCTTCTCGACTGCGTGACTTTCGACCAGATAGAGCGCGAGAGCGCCGGCATCTCGCGCGACGACCACGATGAAGTCGGCGGACTCGGCATCGGGTAC
>JBEKOZ010000375.1:0-5377 GCA_049521275.1 Bryobacteraceae bacterium
CCACGTCCTCCCCTAGTCGCGCTTGTGGCGCACGCACTCCTGCGTGCCGCGTCGACACTATGTCGACGCCCGACAACCCTTACACTAAAGTAAGCATCCATCGAATGCGCCACGCCATCTGCAACGAAGTCTTCCAAGGCCGCCCCTTCGCCGACGCGGCGAAGCTCGTCCGTTCCGCCGGCTATACCGGCCTCGAAATCGCCCCCTTCACCCTGGCCGAAAATCCCTCGCAAATTTCCCCGGCGCAGCGCCAGGAATATCGCGACATCCTGACCTCCGAGGGCCTCTCCTTCGTCGGCCTCCACTGGCTCATGGTTTCCCCCAAAGGCCTCCACGTGACCACCCCCGATGCCGCCCTTCGCGATCGCAGCTGGCGCCATATCCGCGACCTGATCGACCTCTCTGCCGACCTCGGCCCGAATGGCGTGATGGTCTTCGGCTCCCCCGCGCAACGCTCCACCGTCGACGGATCCACCATCGCGGAATCCACCGCGCGCTTCATCGACG
This sequence comes from Bryobacteraceae bacterium, assembly GCA_049521275.1. Lineage (GTDB taxonomy): Bacteria > Acidobacteriota > Terriglobia > Bryobacterales > Bryobacteraceae > Palsa-187. Next base: position 508 of record JBEKOZ010000375.1, read on the forward strand.
GCCTGTCGAGCGTCGCCCCGCAGGCCCTCGAACGCGGCGTGACCATCCTGGTCGAAGCGCTGCCCGCCGGCCAGGCAAATGTCGTGAACACGCTGGCCGAAGCCGCGTCGATCGTGCGCCAGATCGGCAGCCCCGCCATTCAAACCATGTTCGACACCCACAACGCCGTCGATGAAGCCGAGCCGCACGCCGCGCTCATCGAAAAATATTTCGATATCATTCGCCACGTCCACGTCAACGAAATGGACGGCCGCCATCCCGGTATGGGAGATTACGATTTCAAGCCGGTGCTGCGGACTTTAAACCGGCTCGGCTATCAAGGCTGGGTTTCGCTCGAAGCCTTCGATTTCTCCTTCGGCGCGGAGAGAATCGCGCGCGAATCGATACACTATTTGAACGGGGAACTGGCCAGACAAGGATGAAGAAATACGTTGTGACGGGAGGCGCGGGCTTCATCGGCTCGGCGCTGGTGAGGATCCTGCTCGCGGACCACGCGAAGGTTGCGGTCATCGACAATCTGCACAGCGGCCACGTCAGGAATCTGGCCGACGTGCGCGGTCAGATCGAGCTGCACATCCTCGACATTCGCGACGGCGCCGCCATTGCGCCCGTCATCGCCGGCGCCGACGTCGTCTTCCACTTGGCCGCGATCCCCTCCGTGCCCCGGTCCATCGACGAGCCGCGCCCCTCGCACGAAGTGAATATCAACGGCACTTTTGAAGTCCTGGAGGCCGCAGTCAAGGGCCGCGTGCGCCGCCTGGTCTACGCGGCATCGTCCTCCGCCTACGGCGACAGCGAGACGCTCCCGAAAATCGAGACCATGCCGGCCAAGCCGAAGTCCCCTTACGCCGCGCAGAAGTATCTGGGCGAGCTCTACGCCTCTGTTTACACCTCCTGCTTCGGTCTCGAAACCGTCGCCCTCCGCTTCTTCAACGTGTACGGTCCGCGCCAGGACCCATCGAGCGCCTACTCCGGCATTCTCAGCCTCTTTATGAAGCATCTGATCGCGCGCACCGCGCCCACCATTTTCGGCGACGGGGAGCAGTCCCGCGACTTCACCTATGTCGAGGACGTCGCCGCGCTCTGCCTCAAAGCCGCCCATGCCCCGGGTGTCGCCGGCCAGATGTTCAACGCCGGCAACGGCGGCCGCTACACGCTGAATGAAATCTGGGCGATGCTTCAGAAAATGGAGGGAGTCGAAATCCCCCCGCAATACGGTCCACCGCGTCCAGGTGACGTGCGCCATTCCATGGCCGAAACCACCGCGGCCAAAACCGCACTGGGACACGCGCCCCGATTCACCATTGAACAGGGATTGCAGAAGACTCTCGATTGGTACAAGGCGTCCTTATGAGCGGAGGCTTCAGAGGCGGCCGTCCGCGCATGGGTGGTCCACGCCGCTCCGATGCTCCAGGCGCGCGTCCGCCGGCGGCACGTAGTCCCTCCGCGCCCCTCCAGCGAATCCGCAAGCGAGTCCTGTTCGTCTGTATCGGCAACTCCTGCCGCTCTCAGATGGCCGAAGGATTCGCCCGTGCCTACGGCGGCGATATTCTGGTGGCCGCCAGCGCCGGCCTCAGCCCCGCCTTGATCGTCCAGCCGCTCACCAGGCAGGTGCTGGCCGCGCGCAATGTCCGCATCGACGACCAGTTTCCGAAAGGCATGGAGATCCTCGCCAGGGAGCGCTTCGATGTCATCATCAACATGAGCGGCCAGAAGCTGCCCCAGGTTCCCGGCGTCAGCATAAGGGACTGGCCCGTGCACGACCCGATCGGCCAGAAGGAGCCTGTCTACCAGGCTGTCGCCGAACAGATCGAAGGCTTGGTGATGCGCCTCATTTTGGAACTTCGCTCTTCCACGTTATAATGGAAAAAGTCATCTCACGCGGATATGGCGGAATTGGCAGACGCGCATGGTTCAGGTCCATGTTCTCGCAAGGGAGTGGAGGTTCAAGTCCTCTTATCCGCACCAGGTTTTTCATTTGGCGCCCGCAGCCGTCTTCTTCCGAGCCGTGACCGCAGGAAGCGGTTAGCACCGTTGAAACATAGCCCAAAACCCCGGCTCTAATAGGCGAGGACTTGCGCTATGCCATCCGAGAAGAACCCCGAAACCCCCGCCCAGCGGAAAATCCACAAAGTCATGAAGGAGTTTAAGGAAGGAGATCTCGAATCCGGAAGCGGCGCCAAAGTTAAAAGCCGCAAGCAGGCTGTCGCGATCGGCTTAAGCGAGGCGCGCCATGCGGGCGCAAAAATCCCACCGGCGAATCCTTCGACATCCTGAAGTGCCTGGGAGGACGCGGCTACGCATTATCGATGACGGTATCTTCAATCGGCGTATCCTGGAACCGGAGCGCCGCTGCTTCTTCGAGTGACATGATCTCGGGTCCGCCCGATTTCTCTTTGCTGCCCGCCTGTAGTCGCTTCTCAGCCTTGTCGCGCTGCTTTTCAACGCGGGCGAGTTCTTTCTGGCGTTTCTTGAATGTAGAATGTGAACGTCCGGCCATAAGATTCTCCCCTAATTTTCTTCGGCTGCCTCATCGGCCCGCCGTATATTTTAAGAACTCAAGAAATCTGCCCGCAAATGCGCGTTCGCGCTGCGATCTGCGGGCCCCTACTCAATTATAGAGATGCTGGAAACTACCAGCGCGGTTCACGCCGCTGGCGAGGTCCGCCGCTTCCGCTACCGCCGCGTCCTCCGCCCCCAAACCCGCCGCCGCCCGGTCCACGTCCGCCCCCGCCGCCTGCCGGTTTCGGCCGTGCCTCATTCACGTTCAAAGCGCGCCCGCCGACATTCGCGCCATTCAACGCCGTAATTGCACGATCCGCTTCTTCCGTGTCCGTCATTTCGACGAATGCAAATCCCCGCGAGCGTCCCGTTTCCCGGTCCGTCATCAGGCTCACGCGCTCCACGGTGCCATACGCTTCAAACAGCGAGCGAACCGTATCCTCCGTCGCGCCAAAATCCAGATTCCCAACGAATATGTTCTTCAATGTCTTCTCCTTACGGGTTGAAAGCGGCGACAAACGGAGGCGGGGACATCATGAGCCAGAGCTTGCGGGACAATCAAACGCCACTTTCAGTGTATCACCGAGCGCAACCCCTGGGAAGTACAAAAAATGGAACGTAAACCTCCGTTGAACGGGATCAGTTGGCCATTCGATCCCGCCAACGTCACCCCGAGCCCGCCACCTGGCTGCGAACTGCCTCCGCCCCGGGACTGGGAATATCGGATGCGGAAAAGGCGCAGCCGCCCCCTTCTGAGCCGTGACCGCAGGGAGCGGTTTCCCGACACGAAACTGTTTTTCGACCCGCCGAACCGCCATGCGTAAGCATGCGGACAGAGTCAACGACCGGACACACCGGAGATATCGTGAAAACACGATGTGGCGCGCGCCCCCAGGCGTGCCGCGTCGCCACTCGTGGCGAGGCCCAGTCCTCTTGACACAGCGCGTGGTAAGACCGCCTTTTGAGGCGGCTCCCTTTACTTGACCTCGATCACGTGCATCGAACAAGCCATTTTCCCCTCTACCGCCTCCTCCGACACCTGCCGCAATTTGTAAATGCCCGGAGGAACCTCGAGAACCGTCCTGGTGCTCAAACCCCCCGCCACCAGCCGCTTGTAAGTGGCCTCGGCTAACTCCAAATCCATTTGGATTTCCTTCGCCGCCGCCAACTTGCCTTGCGCGTCGATCAGCCCCGCCGTAAAGACAATCCGCTGCGTCTGCCGGTCGCCCTTGTTGACGAACAGGAGCTTCGAAATATCGAACTTCACCACCACCAGCAGCCCCGCCTTATCCCTCTGAATCTGGATCACCGCCGGAAACTCGGTCACCGTATCTTCCGCCGCCATTTCCCGGTCGATCTTCGCTTGCACGCTCTCCGCTGCCCGTGGATTGGGCGCAAAATAACCCGGCCGAGCCTGCACTTCGTAATTGGCTTTCCCGTGCAGGTTCACCTTCAGCGTGTGAAATGCCCCATCCGGTGTCACCCCTTCAGGCCGGAAACTGAGCCGGTAAATCACCTCCGGCGGGCTCCCGAGTTTCCGAAATCCGGCATTCAGGTCGTTGTTGTTGTGATAGAACACGCCGCCCGTGCCCTCCGTCAGAGTCCCCATCGGCTCGTTCAAGACCTGCAAGCGCAAAGGCGTCTCCGTCGCCTGAAACGTGACCCATTGATTGATGGCCGGCGTCATGCCGGACACCGTCTGCGTGAACCCCGCATCTTCCGGCCTCATGCCCGCCGGAGCCTCGGCATAAATTCCCTTCGCGTCCAGCGCATTGATCACCACGCCCGCGCGAATCGCCCGGTCGATAATCTGGTCCTTCAGCCCCTGCTCGGACATGGCCAGAAATCCGGAAGAGGCCAGCAGCAGCTCGCGTTTTCCCGGCATCGTCCCCAGGTGCACCACCACCCGCCCGATCGTGTTTAAGGTGTCGGTCGAAAGCTCCCGTGTTTTCCGCCAGGTCTCTTCGGCCTGCGCGACAATCACGGCCCTGGGCGTTGGACAGCCCTTTTCGTTGTCGTCGAACATCACCGCTTGCATCGAACTCGGGTCGTGCTCGAACGCAATCCTGTATGCCAGGTAAGGAGTGATCCGCGGGAACGGCGTCAGGCCCTCCTCGCGCATTTTGACATGCGCCCGGAGCGCGGAGATCGCCTCCGTCAGTCTCGCTTCGTCGTCGGTGAACTCCACGTTCTGGGAGCCGGACGCCGTGGAGATCGCGATGCGCACTTCGCCTTTCAAAGCCCCCTTCACAAACCTCCCGGCCGCCGCTTGCGTGCGCTTCAAGCCTCCTGCGAGCGCCGCGTCGTTTGAATTGACATCGTCGAAAAACAGCGCGAGAAACCGCGGCTCGTGAGCCGGATTTGCCTT
>JBEKOZ010000376.1:0-5375 GCA_049521275.1 Bryobacteraceae bacterium
GGCGGAGCATGGCGTCGGTGACGAGAGGGAGGTCGCTTATGTCGCGCATGCCTCGCGGAGGGGTGGGGCCGCCGTCGAAGTCGGTTCCCAGGGCTACGTGGTCTTCGCCCACCATTTGAATGGCTCGATCGACTACGGCTACCCAATCGTCGACAGTTAACTTGATGTCGTCAGGGACGGAGGCGGCAGTCATCGGGAAGCCCCGGCCGGCGATTTGATCGATCTCGAAGATGGTCAGCGGCGGGCGGTCGTGGATTGCCGTGGTATCCCAGAAGGGCTTGCCGGCGTGCGCTGTGACCCAATCGAAGACTTTGCGACTGTGGAATTCGTTGCCGATCTGGAAGCCGATTACGCCGCCTTTTGCCGCCAGTTTCTTCAGGAGCCAGTCGGGCATGTTGCGGGGGATGTCATTGACCTGGCGCAGGCCGTGGTGGGTGGCGATTACGGGATCGGTGCTGATATCGATGGCTTCGGAGATGGCGTCGTCGGAGGCGTGGGATACGTTGATCACCATGCCCAGGCGGTTCGCCTCCCGAATCCACGCGCGTCCGCGATCGTTGAGGCCGTGATTCCTGAAGGCGCCGGCGCAACAGGAATCGGCGTAGTTGTTCTGCCAGTTGTGCGCGGACAGTTGCATGGAGCGGAGCCCCAGGCGGTAGAAGTCGCGCATCACGGCGGGATCGCCGTCGAGATCGAAGCTTCCTTCTATATCGAGAACGGCGGCGATTTTGCCCGACGCGTGGATGCGCTCGATTTCGGTCGCATTGTGGGCGATTTCGATGGTGCTCCGATTGGCCTGGATCTGAGTGATGCAGGCGTCGATCAGGCGCAAGGCCTGTTTGGTTTCGAAGCGGCCGGGGTAGTAATCTTCGGAGACATAAAAAGAAAAGAACATGGCTCCTAATCCGCCTTCGCGGGCGCGAGGGAGATCGAATTGGCCGTCGGGTTTGCGCTGACCGATGTCGCCTCCGTGATAGAACTCGCGTTCAATGGCGTGGATGTGGGCGTCGAAGACCAGGGAGCTGCGATGGAGCGCCCAGGCGTGGTCGGAGACTGCGGCGGATATGAATAGCAGCAGGGAGAAAAAAGTGGCGGCAGTTAAGAGCGTTTGCTGGAATCTGCTCACCTAGGGATTATAATGGCTGCACTCGATGGCTGGTAATCGTCCGAGACTCGCTGCGATCACTACCGTGTACCGGAAGTATTCGCACACGCAACATGTGATCGACCGGTATCTGGAAGGATACGGATGGAAGGGCACGCACCATCATCCGGAGATGGACCTGCTCGCGTTGTATGTCGACCAGGTCCCGCAGGACGATCTGAGCCGCGATCGCGCGGCGCGATTTCCCGCGATGAAAATTTATCCGACGATCGCGGAGGCGCTGACTTTGGGAACCGGCAAGCTGGCGGTGGATGGAGTAGTGGTGGTCGGCGAACACGGCGACTATCCGGAGACGCCGAAGGGGCAGGTGCAGTACCCAAGATACCGGTTCTTTGAAGAGATCGTCGCGGTGTTCCGCTCGAGCGGTCGAACGGCGCCGATGTTCAACGACAAACATCTCTCATGGAATTGGGAGTGGGCCAAAAAGATGTACGACATGTCGAAGGAGATGGGATTCGCTTACATGGCGGGATCGAGCTTGCCAGTGACGCGGCGAATTCCGTCGGTCGAGTTTCCGGACGGAGCGCGGGTGAACGAGGCGTTGTGCGTCTGCTACGGGGGCGTCGACAGTTACGACTTTCATGGCCTGGAGACGATTCAGGGGATGGTGGAGCGGAGGAAGGGCGGCGAAACCGGAGTGAAATGGGTGCGAGCTTATCGCGGTGATAAGTTCTGGGATGCTTGCCGCGAAAGTGTCTGGCCGCGTGAGTTGATGAATGCGGCGCTGTGCCGGAGCCATACGCTGACAGCGGCGCGGGCGGGGTTCAGCGATATTTTTCCAACACTGGATGAGATGCGCAAGCTGGTGCCGGATCCGGTGGCTTATCGTTATGAGCATTACGACGGGTTGAAGTGCACCATGATGCTGATGCGGGGCCTTGTGAAAGACTTCAACTTCGCAGCGACGCTGGAAGGCGCGGCGAAACCGTTTTCCACGCAGATGTATTTGCCGATGCCCGACGGGCGCACGACGCTGGCTGATTTTTTCAATCCTCTGGTGAACAACATGGAGAAGATGTTCCTGTCGGGGAAGCCGACCATTCCAATTGAGCGGACTCTGTTGACGACGGGCTTGACGGCGGCAGGCGTGGATAGTCTGTACGCGGGGCAAACGCGGGTGGAGACTCCGCATCTGGCGATCAAGTATCGGCCGGCGTCGGAGTCGACTTTCTGGAGGACGTGACGCGAATGATTACTCGCAGGACATTTCTCCAAGGTGCGACCGCTGTTCCAGCTCTTGCTCAGGCGCGGCCGAAGCGCGTGGCAATCATCTCGACCATCTTCAGGCTCCAGTCGCACGCGCAACACATTGGCGATCGCTTCATCGTCGGGTATCCGTTGGCGGGCGAGTGGCACAAGCCTAATACGCAGGTCGTCTCGTTGTACGTCGATCAGAAACCAGCAAACGATTTGAGCGAGACGCGCGCGAAAGAATTCGGGTTCAAGGTTTATCCGACGATCGCCGAGGCGGTGTGCCGCGGAGGGTCGAAGCTGGATGTGGATGCGGTTCTGATTATCGCCGAGCACGGCGAATATCCGCGCAACGAGAAAGGGCAAATCCTCTATCCGCGATACGAGTTCTTCGAACAGGTCGCGAAGGTGTTTGAGGCGAACGGACGCTCGGTGCCGGTTTATAACGATAAGCACCTTTCCTACAGTTTCGAGAAAGCGAAGACCATGCGCGACACGGCTCGGCGGTTGAAATTTCCGATGCTGGCGGGATCGTCGCTGCCGGTGACGTGGCGGCTGCCGGATTTGGAGCTGCCGCTGGGGTGCGAGATTGAGGATGCGCTGATGGTGGGCACCGGGGGATCGGACGCGATGGATTTTCACGCTCTGGAAGCCATGCAGTGCATGCTGGAGCGGAGGAAGGGCGGTGAGCGCGGGGTGAAGAGCGTGCAGTTGATGGAGGGCGACGCGGTGTGGCAGGCGGGCGAATCGGGGCGCTGGTCGAAGGAAATGCTCCAGAGCGCGCTGTCGCGAAGCGACAATCTGAAGGGGCTCACGGTGACCGACGGCCGCACCCAGGATATGGTGGGAACCGGGGTTCTTCCGGGCCTGGTTGAGAACCCGTGGGCGTATTTCATTGAGTATCGCGATGGAACGAAAGCCACGCTGCTGATGCTGACCGATGCGGTCGGCGATTTTAATTTTGCGGTGAAAGTGAAGGGGAAACCAGAAGTCCAGGCGACGCAGTTTTTCTTGCCGCCGGATCCGAATGTGACCTATTCGGCGTGCCTGGCGAGCAAAATCGAACAGATGATCATGACGGGCGTCGCGCCTTATCCGGTGGAGCGGACGCTACTGGTGAGCGGAATCGTCGAGAGCTGCCTGGATTCGCGGATGAAGGGGCACGCGAAGCTTGATACGCCGCACCTTTCGGTGATCTATCAGCCTCCGCGGGAATCGCAGTATTGCAGAACTTGAGGAGGGCTGCGCGGCCGCACTCGAAATTTGATCGGCGGAACATCTAGCGCTTCGTCGCGGTGATCATGCAGTAAGTCATGGGCCCCACGGGCGCGCTGACCAGCGGCAGCAGCAATGGCGCCAGCACGTTGTTCCAGCGTGCGCGGGTCATTCTCCGCTTGCCAAACGCCACATCCGTCAGCAGGAACTTGAGCGTCACCCAGGGGATGTGCGCCACCGAAGGCGCCACCCGCAACTGCAGGCCCTCGACTGCGATGTCCGTGAAGCCAACCTGCTTCAGCCGTGCCGTGAAGAGGGGAAGCTGGCCAAGTTCCTCGATTACCCAGCACTCGCACAGCTTGCGGTAAATGCGCTGCTGCAGTGCGCTGACAAACCTGCCGCCCCCGAGAAAGCCGTCTGCAACGACGAGGCGTCCCCCGGACCGCAACAAGCCATGGGCCTCCGCCAGCAGTGCGCCCTTGTCCGCGCCGTGCGCATGACAACTGCTCTCGAGCGCGTATACGCCGTCGTAGCTGCTGCGCGGCAGAATGGTGTGTTCGTAATCGCCCTCGATGACGCGCACACGCTCACCGCAGCCGGCTGCGTCGTTGAGCGCACGTGCGTGCTCCACCTGCCACGGCACGCACGTGAGTCCCAGTAAGCGCGCCTGCGGCAGGCGGCGCGAAAAGCTGCGCAGGGTGGCGCCCAAGCCGCAGCCAAGGTCGAGCAACCTCGGTTCTTCGATGTCATCCAAATCCAGCCGCGCGAGCACTTCTGCATTCATCTGCTCCAGCATGGATTCGCGGTCCAGTGGATTCGCACCAGCGCGGTGGTAGCCGAAATGCATGTTGAACTCCGGGCTCCACGCTGCGTAATCCGGACCAGACTCGCTGTAGTACTGCTCCAAGCCGATCTGCGGTGCGGCTTGCGCATGAGAGAATGGCCGCGCCCCGGCTTTTTCGACCGCATCGACGTCTGTGGCAATCATTTCTTTCCCTTCGCTTTGCGCTTGCTCGGAACCCAACTTGTTACACTCGCACCCAGATTCACGAGGCTGCGTAGTGTATTCGGCGGCAGCTTTGCCATCTGCTGATACCAGCCGTGCATCTCTTGCAGAAAGGCGTGTATGCCGGCGATGCGCGCAGTCACCTCGGGCTGCTTCTCCGCACGCGCTTCCGTGGCAAGGCGGCCCAGCGCGGCGATGGTGGGCTCGATCTCTCGCTCCACGCGCTGCTGCACGACCGTGAGAAAGAGCTGCCACACATCGTGCGAAGTAGAGAAGAACTCGCGGCGGTCGCCCATCTGATGCGTCGCCTGTACCAACTGCCAGTTTTGCAGCTCCCGCAGGCTGGTGCTCACGTTGGAGCGCGCTACGGAGAGCGCCTCCGTGATGTCCTCGGGGGTGAGCGGCGCCGCCGACAGGTACAGCAGCGCGTGCACCTGCGCCACGGTGCGGTTCACGCCCCATCGGTTCCCCATCTCGCCCCAGTGAAGTATGAACTCGCGTGCCGCCTTCGTCAGTACCATAAGTTGTCCCGTATATACTGTAATTTCAGTATACACAGTAATTACAGAAACATCAAGGACGAGGTGATCAGGGTCGAATGCGGAAATGGCCTCGCTCGATGGCGGAGCGTTTTGCGGCTGCTTTCGCGGGCAGCCGCCAAGTAGAACAAACGTGATATACTTTTTTCTCGCGCCTTGACGTTTGAGAATTGCACGCGAACGGAGAACAAATGAAGACAATTCAGATGTTGTTGGTAATTTGGGCCCTGTCCTTGGCGGCGGTCGCCGGTCCTGTTTT
>JBEKOZ010000377.1:0-5352 GCA_049521275.1 Bryobacteraceae bacterium
AAAGCCGAATCGCTGGCTGGCCCTGCCGCGCGAAAACAAATCGGGCATGCAGCGCGTCGCCGACCTGACGCCGGAAGCCCGCGTTGCCCTGTGGACCCAGGCCATCGAAAAAGCGAAGGAGAAGTGGGGCGACCGCTGGGGAATCGCCTACAATGGTGATAACGTTCGCACCCAGTGCCACGTCCATATTCATATCGGGCGATTGATTGAAGGCGTGGAAGCGGGCGATTTCCTGCTGGTGGACGGCCCGGCGCAGATTCCCACGCCGGGGGTCGATGGCTACTGGATTCATCCGGTGAACGGAAAGCTGCACGTCCATACGGGCGAACAGATCTGCGAAACAGTACTCTTAAGATAGGCACAAATGAGCCTTCTCGGCATCTCCAAACTTCCGACCGCTGAAAACTCGGCCATCCAGCTTCATGCGCGCGACAACGTCGCCATCGCTCGCGTGCCGCTGAGCATCGGCATTACTTTGAACGTCGGCGGGCAGAATATCCACACCCGCGCACCGATTCCAGCGGGTCATAAGGTCGCGATCAAGCCCGTTGCGCCGGGCGAAACGCTGATTCGCTATGGACAAATCATCGGCCGCGCCAGCCGTGCTATAGAGCCGGGCGACCACGTCCACACGCACAACGTGGCTTTCGAAGAGCTGACCTTCAATTACGAATTTCCCTCGGGCGATATCCCGCTGCCGGCCGCGCCCGCCGACGTTCCCACCTTCTTGGGCTACGCTCGCGAGGACGGGCGCGCCGGTACCAGAAACTACATCGCCGTAGTCGCCGCCAGCAACTGCGCCGCGCACACCGCCGAATGGATCGCGTCCAGCTACGACAAGGCTTCCCTGCCCGCGGGCGTCGACGGAGTGGTCGCCTTCCCGCACGGCGATGGCTGCGGACAGTCTCCCGGACCCGACCTGGCGCAGTTGCGGCGCACTCTGGCCGGCGTGCTCGATCATCCCAATGTTTCCGCGGCCGTGATTCTCGGCTTGGGGTGCGAAGTGAATCAGATCGATCATTATTTGGGCGCGGGCACTCCGCGCACCGACCGGCTGGTCGGCATGACGCTCCAAAACAGCGGAGGCACCCGCGCCACCGTCGACGCCGCGCGCCGCACTATCGACAAATGGATCGAGCGCGCCGCCGCCGAAAAGCGCGTCGCTCTGCCCGCCTCGAAAATCTCCGTCGGCCTCAACTGCGGCGGCTCCGATTCCTTCTCCGGCATCACCGCCAATCCCGCGCTCGGCGTCTGCTGCGACCTTCTGGCGCAGGCCGGGGCGAGCTTCGTGCTGGCCGAGACCACCGAAATATTCGGCGCCGAACATCTATTGGTGCGACGGGCCCGTAATCGGGCCGTCGCGGAGAAACTGCTCGGCTTCGTCGACGGCTATAAGAAATATCTCGCCCGCTTCGAAGGCAGCTTCGACGACAATCCCTCGCCCGGCAACAAAGAAGGCGGCCTGACCAACATTCTTGAAAAGTCGCTGGGCGCGGTCGCCAAGGCCGGCACCAGTCCTTTGAACGACGCCATCGATTACGCCGAGCGCGTCTCGACTCCCGGCTTCGTGTTCATGAACACGCCCGGGCACGACCCCGTTTCGCTCACCGGCCTCGGCGCGGGCGGCGTCAACCTGATCGCCTTCACCACCGGACGCGGCAGCGCCATCGGCTTCCCCACCATCCCGGTTCTGAAAATCGCCACCAATTCCGTCATGTATCACCGCATGAAGGACAATATGGACGTCAACGCCGGACGCATCGCGGAAGGCGACGCGAGCGTGGCCGAAGTGGGTCACGAAATTTTCGACGCTCTGTTGCGCGTCGCCTCGGGCGAACGCACGGCGAGCGAACGCCTGGGGCATCAGGAATTTGTGCCCTGGCGCATCGGCCCCGTAATGTAAAAGGATTTCCATGAAATTAATCGCCAGTATTCTGATAATTACCGCCGGATTAACCTCCGCCGCCGACAAAACGGCCTTTGATAAAGCGACACTCGAAGCTTATCTCCGGCACCTCGAATTGTGGCTCCCCGCGGTCGCAGTCAAGATCGACGACGCCAAAGAGTCAAAGGATCTGCCCGGCTTCCTCGACGTCGCGGTTCATCTCACCTTCAACGGCGGCACCGTGGAACAGCACTTTTTCCTGACGAAAGACGGTAAAAAAGTCTTCCAGGGCGACGTCTACGACATCAACAAGAGCCCATTTCAGGCCAACTTAGACAAGCTGGACGTGAAAGGAGCGCCCACCCTGGGACCTGAAACGGCGCCTGTCACGGTAGTGATTTTCAGCGATTTTCAATGCCCCATGTGCAAGCAGGAAGCGGACGTCATTCACAAGCAAATTACCACCGCATTTCCCGATAAAGTGCGTGTCTATTTCCGCGATTTTCCGCTCGAACAGCTGCATAATTGGGCTCGTCCGGCCGCCATCGCGGGACGCTGCGTCTATAAACTGAACCCCGCCGCCTTTTGGGATTTTCACGATTGGATTTACGAAAATCAGAACTATATCGGCCTCGACAACCTGAACTCCAAGATCCAGGAGTTCGCCACTGCCAAGAACCTCGACGGCATGATGCTCAGCCGCTGCATCGAAAACAAAACCACCGCGGCCGAAGTCAACGCGTCCCAGGCGATCGGAACCGCGCTCGCGCTGAACGCCACCCCGTCGATCTTTATCAATGGCCGCAAGCTGGAGGGAGCGGTGCCGTGGGAAACGGTGCAGGCGATCATCAAGGCCGAGCTCGATCACCAGGCCGCCGCAGCCGCCGCACCCAAAGACGAGAACTGCTGCACCGTCACGATTCCGAAAATCATCAAGTAAATGCGCCGCCTCCTTTGGCTGATCTCATTCGTCGGTCTCGCCGCTGACGTCCATCCCGACCTTTATCTCGCCCACGTCCGCTACCTCGCGTCTCCCGAGTTGAAAGGCCGCGCCACCGGCTCGCCTGAGCTCGAAAAAGCCGCGCACTATATCGCCGCCGAGTTCCGTTCCTTTGGACTGAAGCCAGCAGACGGTAAGAATTTCGAGTTGGCTTTCCCCGTCGCGCTCGGCGCCCACCTGGGCAGCAAGAATCAGCTCAAATTCAAGGAGCCCGGCGAGAACCGGGCCCTAGTCTCCGGCAAGGATTTTCTGCCCTTGAGCTTCTCCTCTTCGGGTGAGCTGCACTCCACCGTCGTCTTCGCCGGCTTCGGCATTACCGACAAGAAAGAGGACTACGACGACTACGACGGCCTCGACGTGACCGGTAAATTCGTCCTCATCCTGCGCCACGAGCCCAAGGAAAGCCCTCATAAAGAACACGTCTCTTTTGCCGATAAGGCAATCAATGCGAAGATGCATGGAGCGCGCGGTGTGATTCTCGTGAACGATGCCGACCACCACGAGCCACCTCTGGACGACATTGGAAAATTCACTGAATCCGCCGGACCCAGGAACTCGGGCGTCCTGTTTGTCCGCATCCGCTACGACGTCGCCGAAGGCTGGATGAAGGCTGAAGGCCGCGACCTCCACGATCTCTCGAAGCAAATCGATCAGGACGGCCATCCGCACTCCTTCGCTCTCTCCAAGCTATCTGTCGATCTCTCGGTCGATGTCCGCGTCGAAACTAAAACCGTGCACAACGTCGCCGCTTACCTGCCCGGCTCGACTGATGAGTACGTGGTGGTGGGCGCGCATTACGATCACCTCGGCCTGGGAGACGAGCATTCGCTCGCGCCCTCGCAAATCGGCACGGTTCATCCCGGCGCCGACGACAACGCCTCCGGCACTGCGGGCGTGATCGAGCTCGCGCGCTGGGCGTCACAGCAGCCCAAACAAAAACGAGGTATTTTGTTCCTCACCTTCGCCGGCGAGGAATTGGGACTCCTCGGCAGCGAATGGTACGTGAACCATCCCACGCTTCCGCTCGAAAATGCCGTGGCCATGATTAATATGGATATGATCGGCCGCATCCGCGAAGGCAAGATTTATTTGAGCGGCACCGGCACCGGCTCGACCTTCCCCAAGCTGGTGGAGGAGGTGAAGCCGCCCGCGGCCCTTCAAATCGATATGGCCGAAAAAGCCGGCTATGGCTCAAGCGACCACACTTCGTTCACGACCAAGGGCGTTCCCGTGCTGTTCTTTTTCTCCGGCCTGCACGCCGATTATCACAAGCCCAGCGACACCGCGGACAAAATTGATAGCGCCGACGCCGCGAAACTGCTCGATTACATCGCCGACCTGATCACCCGGCTTCGAAACGATCCCCGCCCGCAATTTATTCGCGTCGCCGAACCCGTCGCCCCGACCGGCTCCGGAGGGGGCAGCGGCTATGGACCCAACTTCGGCAGCATTCCGGACTTCAACGAACCACCGAAAGGCGTCCGCTTCGCCGATGTCCGCGACGGCACTCCCGCGGCGAAGGCCGGACTCAAGGCAGGCGACATCCTGATCGAGTTCGACGGCAAGGATATAAGTAACCTGTACGATTTTACTTACGCCCTGCGCGCCCACAAGCCCGGTGATTTGGTACTGGTCAAGGTCCTTCGCGCGGGCAAGGAAATTGAGGCGAAAGTACTGCTTACGGAGCGCCGATAATTTGCCATACTTGTCTAACCTAAACGACATGTCCATCAGCCCCAGCAGCTTCGCCAACGGAAAGTCGACGTGTAAACTGCCGCCGCTGATTCTCCACCCCTTCGCCGACGCCTCCGGACCCGATAAGCTGGTCGAAAGCTCCCGCGCCAGCCTCATGCTGCAAGGCTTGCTTCCCACCGGGGAGCGCACCACCGAGGAGCTCGACCAGTCCCTGCTCGAGGGCCGCTATTGCGAAATCCGCATGCTGTTTTATGTCGGTAAGGACCTGACGCGCTGGATCGAGCAGTCGCTCGAACACGTCGAACGTCAGCCCGGCTTTCGCGATTCCGGCATCAAATTCCAAAGCTTCGCCGCGTACCTGGTTCACGCGATGCCGGCCTCCGTGCAAGCCAAGCTGCGCAAGTGGGGCGTGGCGGACTTCAAATCGATTTTCATGCGCGCGCTCGGCCTGAACGCCATCCTCGCCACCGTGCCCGAGCGCGGCACCCTGGCCGACGATTTCGTCCGCAACTATTATCGCTACGCCGACGCGATCTTCCTCTGCCGCCAGAGCCAGGTGCCATTTACCGACATCACCCACATGAATTTCGATTTCGAGATTTTCGCCTCCGGCGAATATTCCCGCATGCTCGAACGCGAATGGTCGGAGAGCTAGACCATTTTCGGGATTTCCGTGGACCGGTTGAGCGCGTGCCTGGTGGCGCGAGCTTCAGCTTGCAGCCGAGCGCTTCAGCCTCGGCCTTCTAAATGATTTTCTTCCGAATGAGGAACA
>JBEKOZ010000378.1:0-5348 GCA_049521275.1 Bryobacteraceae bacterium
GTGAACGGCCGGGCAGGCGACGCATGCTCGGAAACGGTGAGCGCGAAGGGCGCCACGAAACGCAGCAATCGCGGTGACGAATCGTGCGAACAAGGAACGACCGGCGTACCGGAGCCAGCCAGGAGACTGGCCGCCAGCGCGGACAAACTGAATAAAATTCGTGCAGTCAACACTTTGATTTTAGCATGGACGGCCCCCGATGAGAGCGTGCGGTAGCTTGCTCGAAGGCTATGCCGGAGTACCAAAGTTCATATCGACCTAAACAAATCCACCTAGAGGAGGGCCTAAGGAAGTTTGGCTAAAGTTTTCGGTCGCGCCTCCGATATCTACAGGTATACGCAGGTCTAAGCCGGAGGCTGGCGAGCGCCGCGCGGTGCTTGCTGCCGGCGCGACGAGTCTACGCCGGAGCCCTTAGCTTGGGCTAAGGCTCACTGAGTTTTTTGATGCTAAATTCCTATTCTCATTGAGATCGGTCTGTCTATAGCATTGAGAATAACAACTTGCAGGAGGAGCGCAAAGTAATGCCGGCACGGATCAAAGTTTTGGTAGCGGAGTTGTCCATATCATGATCGCAGTATCGGCTCGACGGAAAAAGCAGCGGGGCCATCAGATGCTGGAATCCGCTCTGTGTTTCCTGCCCATGATGGCCATGTTTTTCGGCATCATTGACGTATGTTTCGCCGTCTCCATCCAAAGTCTTTTCTCGGCATCGGTGCGCGCCGGGTCGCGTTGGGCCATCACCTATCAAACCACCTACGACAGTGCGACGTGCACGTCAGAGGCGGTCTGCATCGCCGAGGTGGTACAGGATAACGCCGTTGGCTTTCTGGCTGGAACCAAATCCAACTATGTAACCGTGAATTACTACATCCCGAATAACCTGAGCACGCCCGCGATGGTCTGTAATGCTGGAACCTGCACCCAAAACAGTTCCATCACGTTTCCCTACAGTTATACCGTCAGCACCGTCAACGGCGACACCACCGGCACCGCCACTGTCACGATCAACTATGCGAATCAGCCGGGAAACATCGTGGAAGTCACCATTCCCGCTTACCCAATGCTGTGGATGGTGCCGATCAAGGGGTTCTCCGCCGGCAGCAGCCAAACAAACTCCTCCGGGCAGACGGGACTTGGCCTGGTGATCACCGCCTCCTCCGCGGATGTGTTGGGGGGCCTTGCGCAGGGGACTACCATTCCGCCCACGCCATGAAACTGGAGATATGCTCATGAGAAAACCTTTCGGATCCGAATCCGGTCAGGCGATGCTGGAGTTTTCCATCGTTTCCATCTCGCTGGCCTTCATGTTCGCCGGGGCATTCACCATCGGAGCCATGCTGAATAAGGCGCTCCAGGTGAGTAACGTCACCCGCAGCGCCGCCGTGTTGATGGTCAACTCCGTCACCAATCCCACCGCCGAACTCAACCTGGCGATTGCCGCGAATCAGCAAATTCTGGTGAGGGAAGCCAGTGGATTGGGCATGAACGTAGCCGGCTCGTACGCTCCAAGCTCGACCGGAAGCGCGGCAATTTTTCTCTCCAAGATCGTTCTGGTGGGCGCCAATGAGTGCGCCGCCGGCATCACGCCGATTCCCACGGGCGCGCCACCGTGGACCACCTCGAATTGCCCCAATTACGGCAGCTACGTTTTCGAGTACTATATCGCCATCGGGAATAACACGCGCTGGGCGAGTGCGTTCGGAACGCCTCCCTCGGCCGCGGTGCTGGACGACGGCACCATCTCCGCCGCCAACATCGCCAAGGACACTGCCCTCCAGGTTCCCCTCGCGACCATGACGTCCGTGATCACGCTTTCGGCAAGCCAGTATGCCCTGATGGCCGAGACCTACGCCGATATCAGCAGTGTTGCCGTGTTCTCTCTCTATAAACCGCCCGTCATCTACTATCGGACGGTCACTTAGGATTGCTTATGCCTCACATCGTCATTAAAGACAGGAAACGCCGCGGCTTCATCCTCGTCACGCACGCCCTCATGTTCGCCGTAACGCTGGCCTTTGTCGGGCTGGGGGTTGACGCCGGTACCATGTACGTCATCAAAGGCCGCCTCTCCTCGGCTGTGGACGCCGCGGCGCTGGCCGCTGGCCGGTCGTTAAATCTGGCCGATTCAGTAAGCGCTGCCACCACGGCTGCCAAAAGTACGGCCACGCAGTTCTTCAACGCCAATTTCACGAGCGGTTTTCTCGGTACCGGGACCGTTGACCTGTCGACGCCCACCTTTACACAGGAACTGGACTCCAATGGCCTTCCGAACGGGATTCTGGCGATCGCGGTGACGGCTTCGGTTCCCGCTCCCACTTATTTCATGCGGATTTTCAGCGCCATCCCCGGCATGTCGTCCTTGTCCACGGTAACCGTCTCGGCGAGCGGCACCGCCAGCCGCCGCAGCACGGTGTTGATCATGGTGCTCGACACCTCGATTTCCATGAACACCCCGACGACTCCGACCGCGTGCCAGGAGATGGTTTCGGCGGCGCAGAGCTTCATCAACAATTTCAGCCCGTTCGACACCATCGGCGCCGTTGCCTTCAACGTCACGGCTTCGGTGATCTATGCGCCCGTCAGCACTTTTGGAGATGGGACCTTAAACACGGCTCTCGGCAATGTTAGTTGCGGCAGCAGCACCAACACCACCAGCGCGCTGTGGCTGGCTTATGAGCAGATTAAAACCGTCGGTCTCCCGCTGGCCTACAACACCATCGTTCTGTTTACCGACGGCTCTCCCAACGGGATCTCCGCGAATTTCCCACTGAAAACCATTACCGATACCCGCTATGGGCAGGATTACACCCAATTCAACCCCCCCTATTCCGGCACGGCGGATAGCTGCACCTCGACCGGTTCGACCTGCTCCATGCCCGCAGTCTGCACCGCCAGCGGTACCGTCTCCGGGACCATCCAGCAGAGCGCCGGCCAAGCCGACACCGGTACCACCTACGGTCCGTTTCTGCCGACCAGCACAAGCTCCACGCCCACCTTCCCCTCTAGCTGCAACTCCACAGCGGTGTCGGAATCAACCGTGTCCGGAGCGTCATCAGATACCCCACCACAGTACGGCGTTCCAGATGCCGTCGTCCGGCAACTCGTCGCCTACATCCCGGATTTCGATCTGTACGGAAATTCGACCCACGGCGTCCCGTCGACCTCGACGCCACCGACCTGTCCCGGTTCCACCTGTACCGTCGCCACGGTCACCCTTAAGTCGACCGGAGCGACCTACACGTACGACACCCGGGATTTCTGGAGGTATGCGACCAATAACGTGTGCAGCGGCGCAACCGGCTCGGCGGCCACGGCCTGCGCCAACGATTCCACTCCCGGCACGCAGTATGAGGGTGGCGTATGGTCCAGCTTTCCGGCGGACTCGGGCTCGAACTTCTTCACCGCTACAGGATCCTACAAAGGGTACATGCGGCCGGATCAACCCAACACTATCGTGGCGGCGGGCATGAATGCCGCCATGTCGGAAGCCTATTGGATCCGCCAGGATGCGTCCGGCTGCCCGGGAATGGGAAGTCTGGGAACCAACGGGACCGTCTGTACGACACTGTACCACCCGACGATCGATACCATCTATCTGACCGGCAATGCCGGTGATCAGGTGGATCACGAGTTTCTGCCGATCATCGCGAATGCGCAGACCATTCCCGCGCTGCCTTACGACTCCAGCTTCACTCCCTATACCAATCCGGCATATCAATCGGGTCAGCAGCAGGGCTTATACCAGGTTACGGCCGATAAGACTCAGCTTACGGCGTTGTTCCAGGCGCTGGCATCCCAGGTCTTGAGGCTCAGCCAGTAATGCGCACCCTGATTGCAGTCGCGGCTTTCGTTTCCAGCGCCCTGGCCTCCGTGCCGGTTCGCGATGGCTGTACTGAGGATTCCACGGTGCTGGCCAACGTTCAGGACAGCGAGGCGATCCAGGTCAACCATGGAATGGTGGGCGAAGCGCTCGCCTGCTACGCGGTCTCGGTGACGCAATCGGGAAGCGAGATTCGGGGCTACGTTCTAGGCTCCACGCTGCCCGCGATTCAGGAATTCGAGCGCGTGCGTCAATTGGAGTCGCGGGTTCTGCTGCCACCCCCGCCGCCCCCCGCGGCGCCGGAGGCCGTCGAAAAGAAAATCGCGGCGCCGCGCCCCACGGGCCCGCCTTTTGAAGCATGGAAAGGTGTGGATCTGAGCGGCCACCGAATCCAGATTGCCCCCTCCGATGCGAAGGTCGTCCTGGTGACGTTTTGGGCGGCCCAAAGCGCCGGTGCGCGCCGCTCGGTGGAGAAGATCATGAAAGTGGAGGACGAGTTCAAGCCTCAGGGCCTGCGCGCGTTTGGCCTGGTGCAGGCAGCCAATGCGGGACGAGCCAGTTACTACCTGGACGATATGGGTCTCGACTTCCCGCAGGCGATCGACCGCCAAAGTCTTGCGGCCAAATACAACGCCGACCCCATGAAAGGCACCACGCTGGTGCTCGATTCCTCGAACCACATCGTCGCGTCCAGTTCGAATCCCGCCGAAATCCGCGCCGCCGTGGCAAAGTTGCTAGCAGAGTAGATTCTTCCGAGCCGCGACCGCAGGAAGCGGCTACGGCCGCCCGACCCACCGAACCGCCAGTAAGCATGCGGACCCGGCCCCGAACTCTCCGCTCTTGGGGACATCCCACTACAGCGAATCGCCTAGAAGCCGTAGGCTGTTCCTAGATGCGTTTCAGTGTAAACCCCTAATGGCTTCCTCTCCGTTCCGCTCTTACACTCGATAAACGAAGCAGTACTGCCGGCCGCATAGTTTGCCGGGCTTCCGACGGAGTTGATTATGATCGCAGTATCGGCTCGACGAAGAAAGCAGCGGGGCCATCAAATGCTGGAATCCGCTCTGTGTTTCCTGCCCATGATGGCGATGTTTTTCGGCATCATTGACGTATGTTTCGGCGTCTCCATTCAAAGCCTGTTCGCGGCCTCGGTGCGCGCCGGGTCGCGTTGGGCCATCACCTACCAAACCACGTACGACAGTGCGACGTGCGCGTCGCAGGCCGTCTGTATCGCCCAGGTCGTGCAGGATAACGCGGTTGGTTTTCTGGCTGGAACCAAATCCAACTATGTAACCGTGAATTACTACATCCCGAATAACCTGAGCACGCCCGCGATGGTCTGTAGCGCCGGAACCTGCACTCAAAACAGCTCCATCACGTTTCCCTACTCTTATACCGTCAATACCGTCAGCGGCAACACCACCGGCACCGCCACCGTTACGGTCAACTACGCGAATCAGCCGGGAAACATCGTGGAAGTGACCATTCCTGCTTACCCCCTGCTGTGGATGGTGCCGATCACCGGATT
>JBEKOZ010000379.1:0-5344 GCA_049521275.1 Bryobacteraceae bacterium
ACGCTGGCTTTGAATGATTTGATGCGTTCGTCGGTTTCCGGATCGACCATCAGGTGGGCCATGGCGAAATTGCCGTCGAATAAAAGGGATTCGACCTCTTCAATCTAATTCGCCAGAACTGTGTTTTTCTAGAGTCGCTGCTTCGCGGCGTTGTAGAGATCCTTTTGCATGGCTTCGAGGGTCGCGGCGAGCTTCGGCACGGCTTCGGGTTGAGGGATCACTTCCTTGGTTCCCGTGTCGCGGCGCTTGAGTACGATATTGCCGCTCGCCACGTCGCGAGGGCCGAGTTCGAAGACGACTGGTACACCCAGGCGCTCCCAGTGGAAGAACTTCGCGCCCGGACTGATGCCGTCGCGCGCGTCGATGTGAGCACCGAGATCGTGCGCGAGCTTCGCGGCCACTTCCATTACCTGCGCGCGCTCGCCTTCCTTCCTGAAAATGGGGACCAGGACCGACTTGCGCGGCGCGACTTTCGGAGGCAGCACCAGGCCTTTGTCATCCGAATGAGTCATGATCAAACCTCCGACCAGGCGCGTCGAGACGCCCCAACTGGTTTGCCAGACGTAATCGAGCTTGCCGTCATTGGTCTGGAACTGAACATTGAAAGCCTTGCCGAAGTTCTGGCCAAGATCGTGACTGGTGCCGGCCTGCAAGGCCATGCCGTTTTGCATCATCGCTTCGATGGAATACGATTTGAGGGCTCCGGCGAATTTCTCGGCGCGTGTTTTGGCGCCCTTGATGACCGGCATTGCCATGACATCTTCGGCGACTTCGGCGTAGACGTCGAGGATGCGCAGAACCTCCTCCATCGCTTCTTCGTGGGTCGAGTGCGCGGTGTGGCCTTCCTGCCAGAGGAACTCGGTGGTGCGCAGAAACATTCTTGTGCGCAGTTCCCAGCGGATCACGTTGGCCCACTGGTTGTACAGCAGCGGCAGGTCGCGGTAGCTCTGAATCCACTTCGCGAAAAAATGTCCGACGATGGTTTCCGAAGTCGGACGAATGACGTAGGGCTCCTCCAGTTCCTTGCCTCCGGCAATGGTGACGACGGCTAGCTCCGGCGAGAAGCCTTCGACATGCTCGGCCTCCTTTTTGAGAAAGCTTTGCGGGATGAGCAGAGGAAGATAAATATTCTGATGGCCGGTTGCCTTGAAGCGGTTGTCGAGTTCGCGCTGGAGGATTTCCCAGACGGCGTAACCGTTGGGGCGGATGACCATGCAGCCTTTGACGACTTCAGCCGGTTCCGCCATGTCGCCTTGGAGAACGACGTCCTGATACCACGCGGCGAAATCCTGGCCGCGGGGCGTGATAGGAGAATCTGTCATTTGAGACCGATTTTCAGGGTATCAAGCGTGCTGGCGGTGGCGCGGTCAAGGTTCGCGGCGGCAACGGCGAGGTCGGCCTGGGCGCGCACTTCGCGGGTGCGCGCGACGATGAGATCGGTCTGACGCTGGAGCACCAAGAACACGGTCGATGTGCCGGATTGAAACTGGCGCTGCTCACTCGAGTACTGCTCCTCAGCGGACTGACGCGCCAGAATCGACGCGCTGTACCGGGCCTGCGCCGAGGAAGCGGTCTGCAACGAATTGCGGACGTCAGCTTCGATCAACATGCCGGCCTGATCGCGCAGTGCGCGCAGACGCTTGCCTTCGGCCGCGGCGACGGCGGCATTGGCCTCCGCGGTGCGGTTGCGGAGTGGGAAGGAAAATTGCACACCGGCTTGCAAGGTCGGAAATGTGCCGGCGCCGATATTATTCCAGGCCTGGCCGTAACCGCCGATCAGGTTCGGAGGGACCGCGCTTGCGAACAGCGCAGTGTTGAGCGGCGGTACGCCGGCGAGCTGCGAAAGCTCATTCAGTTGATTGATCATGGCTGCGAAAGCGCCGGTGATGGGGTTCGACGCCTGCGAAGTCGGCAAGCCGGAAAGGCCCGCCAGGCTGGCGTTGGCGAAGGCATCGATGCGTGGCTTGGCCATTTCGCGGCTGAGACGGGCGTCGAGCTTATTGATCTCGATCGTCAGGTTACTCTGCTTCAACTCCGGACGCATATCGAGCGCCTGTTTCGTAGCGACGGCGAGGTCCGGCAGAGCGATGCTTTCCGGAGCGGCGGTTTCGGGGATCAATGCCAGACCCCAAAGCAGGTCGCTGCGATTGGCCGTGATCATTTGCTTCAACGTGTTCTCGGCACGGGTAAGCGCTTCTTGGGCGGTGAACACGTTTTGACGAAACGTGGCCATCTGCGTTTGGGCCGCCACGACGTCGATGCGGGCTAGCAATCCCTGCTCGGCCTGGCGGCGATTGCTCGAGAACTGCTGTTCGGCCAGGCGCACCGCTTCAATCTGCACATCCAGATTGCGAAGCGCGTAATCGAGTTCCCAATAGGCCCCGACGGCCTGTGTGACGATCTCAATCACACGCTGGCGAAGCTGCTCCGATGTGAGGCTGCGGTTCTGAATCGCCACCTGAAGGCGATGGCGGTTGTCATCGAAACGCAAACCTCTCCACAACGGCTGGGTCAGCTTTACGCCGATGCTCGAAGGGTATTGAGGGTTCAAGGAGAGGAATTGATTGTCGGTATTGATGCGCGAGGTCGACAGATCCAATTCGTAGGTGCCGCCGAGCCAGGGCGAGGATCCGGTCAGTGAGGGCGTGAGGTCGAGCTCCTTCTGGGTGAGCTTGCCGTTCGGTCCACCGCTGAGCGACGATGCGGCGGGAGCCACGCTCTTCTGATCGTCGGCCTTCGCGCCCAAAACGGGGTCGTAATATCCACGCGCGGCTTTGATGTTGTAGCGAGCCTCTTCGAGAACGATGCGGGAGACCGCGAGATCGCGATCGTTCGCGAGCGTTCGCTCCACCACTTCGCCGAGGCTGATTTTCCTTTCGCCGAGCACGCCGATGCGCGAAGGGACGGTCAGCGGTTCGAGTTGCGGGAGTTGGGGCGAGGGCGGATCCTGTGCGCGAAGCGGGATCAGGATTATCGCGATGATGAGGAACATTGCGAATCGGGTGCGCAAGTTTCGAAATCCCGCGTAGAGGCCGCGGACGAAGGAGTGTTCGGCGATGTCCTCGAAAATCGAATAGAAAACCGGCACCGCGAGCAGCGTCAGCACGAGGCACAGCAATTGTCCGCCGGCCACCATCACACCAATGGTGCGATTGGTGGAGGAGCCGGCGCCTGTCGAGAAAACCAGCGGAATCATGCCGGCGACCAGCGCGATGGTGGTCATCAGAATGGGGCGCAAGCGGTCGCGATTGGCTTGCATGATGGCGTCGTGCCGATTGAATCCCGCGGCGCGGAGGCCGTTCATGTGGTCGATCTGGAGAATCGCGTTCTTTTTAACGATGCCAAACAGCAACAGGAGTCCGAGGCCGGAGAAAATGTTAAAGCTCTGGTTGGCGATCAGCAGCGAGACGATGCCGAACGGGACCGCCAGCGGTAGCGTGAGCAAAATCGTGATGGGATGCAGGAAGGATTCGAACTGCGCGGCGAGGACGATGTACATGAAGATGAAGGTCAGCGAGAACGCGAGGATGAAGTAATAGCCGGTGCGCTGCAATTCCTTTGAGGTGCCGCTGGTGCCGAACGAATATTCGGGGCCCATGCCCAACGACGTTGCCGCGTCGGCCACCTGGTTCAAAATCGCCGCCTGCGATCCTCCGGCGAGCATGTTGCCGGTGAGCGTGACCTGGCGCTGGCGATTCAGGCGATTGATGGACGATGGTCCGGTGCCGCTGCGAATCGCCACGACTTCATCGAGGCCGACCGAGCCGCGCTTGGTGGAAGGAACGGTCATTTTCGCCAAGCCCTCGACGGTATCGCGCGAGCCTAACTGGGCGCGGACGACCACGTCGTACTGATCGTCTCCGGTGTTGAAGGTGGACGCGGTCTGCCCCGCAACGAGAGTGTTGATGGCCTGTTCGATGTTTTCGACCGAGACGCCGAGGTCGGCAGCGCGGGCGCGATCGATCTCCACGTGCACCTCCGGCTTGCCGCTGCGCAATGTCGAATCGGTGTCTGTCAATTTGGGGATGGCCTTCATCTTCGCCATCAGTTCATCCGAGTATTGCGTGAGCTTCTGAAGGTCGGGGCCTTGAACAAAAAACTGAATGTCGGCGTTGCTCTGGCCATTGGAGACCGCGTTCACCAGTTCAACGCTGGTGCGGATTTCGGGCGGATATTGCTTCAGCAAATCGCGGATGCGCTGCATGATCTGCTGCTGCGTCTGCTTGCGTTTGTCCATGTCGACCAGCTTCACGAAGGTGGTTGCATTGTTGACCGACCGGTCTGCGCCGCCGCCCACGGTGGCGAGCGTGTGCTGCACTCCTGGCAGGGCGCGGATCTCCTGCGAGATGCGCTCGACCAGATTCGTCGTGGCAGCGAGCGAGGTTCCCTCCGGCGTGCGGATCAGCACGTTGAATTGCGATTGATCGTCTATCGGGATGAAGTTCTTGCCGACCACCATGAACAGGGGAACGATGCTCACAATCACCAGTCCGCAGATCAGCAGGACGGTTTTGCGATGCGACATCGCCCACTCGAGCCACTTGGTGTAATTGCGATCCAGAATCCGGAAAACAAATGACTCTTTCGAGCCGTGATCCGTTTTCGGCTTCTTCACGAAACGCGAACAGAGCATCGGAGTGAGCGTGAAGGACACCAGCAGAGATACCGCGATGGCGAAGGCCGAGGTGAAGCCGAAGGAGCTCATGAATCGCCCGACGATGCCTCCCATGAACCCGACCGGGAGAAAAACGGCGAGCAGCGACAGGGTGGTCGCCATGACCGCGAATCCGATGTCGCGCGTCCCTTCGATGGCCGCTTCAAACGGCGACATGCCCTTCTCTTCCATGAAGCGGTAAATATTTTCGAGCACGATAATGGCGTCGTCGATGACGATGCCGACCATCAGCGTCAGCGCCAGCATGGTGATCTGGTTCAGCGTGAAGCCCACCGCCGCCATCAGGGCGAAGGTCGAGATGATGGACGTCGGAATGGCGACGGCGGCGATCAAGGTGGTGCGGATATTGGCGAGGAACAGAAAGATGATGATCGACGCGAAGATGCTGCCTTCAATGAGGTGGGGCTGGATGTTGTTGACCGACGCTTCGATAAAGACCGACTGGTCGCTGATCACTTCGGCGTGAATATCCCGCGGCAGCAGCACGGAAATTTCTTTTAAACGCTGCTTGACCTCGTTGGCGGTGGCCACGGTGTTCTCGCCGGACTGCTTCGAAACGACCAGGGTGACGGCCGCGGTGCCGTCGAGGCGCGCAGCGGTGCGAGGCTCCTCATAACTGTCTTCGGCATAACCGATGTCGGAGATTTTCACCACGTAGCCGTTGCGATT
>JBEKOZ010000380.1:0-5335 GCA_049521275.1 Bryobacteraceae bacterium
GCGCTCAATCTGGCTGTACCCGCCAATCAGCAAATCCTGGTTCGCGAAGCCAGTGGATTGGGAATGAACGTACCCGGCTCGTATGCTCCCAGCTCGACCGGCAGCGCGGCTATTTTTCTTTCTAAAATCATTCTGGTGGGCCCCAATGAGTGCGCCGCCGGCGTCATCCCCATTCCCTCCGGCGCGCCGCCGTGGAACACCTCGAACTGCCCCAATTACAACAGCTACGTTTTCGAATACTATATCGCCATCGGGAATAATACGCGCTGGGCGAGCGCGTTCGGAACGCCTCCCTCGGCCGTGGTGCTGGACGACGGCACCATCTCCGCCGCGAATATCGCCAAGGACACCGCCCTTCAGGTTCCGGCGGCAACCATGACTCCCGTGATCACGCTGGCGCAAAGCCAGTATGCCCTGATTGCCGAGACCTACGCCGACATCAGCAGTATTGCCGTGTTCTCTCTCTATAAACCACCCATCGTCTACTATCGGACCGTCACGTAGGAGTTGCTCATGCCTCACACCGTCACTAAGCACAGGAAACACCGCGGCTTCATCCTCCTCACCCAGGCCCTCATGTTCGGCGTGACGCTGGCCTTTGTCGGGCTGGCGGTTGACGCCGGTACCATGTACGTCATCAAGGGCCGGCTCTCCTCGGCGGTGGACGCTGCGGCGCTGGCCGCCGGCCGGTCGTTAAATCTGGCCGATACCGTGAGTTCCGCCACCACCGCCGCCACCGCTACGGCCACGCAGTTCTTCAACGCCAATTTCACGAGCGGTTTTCTCGGCACCGGGACCGTTAACCTGACGACGCCCACCTTTACGCAAGAACTGGACTCCAACGGGCTTCCCAACGGGATTCTGGATATCGCCGTGACGGCGTCCGTGCCCGCTCCCACGTATTTCATGCGGATTTTCAGCGCCTTCCCGGGCATGTCGTCCATGTCCTCGGTAACCGTCTCCGCCAGCGGAACCGCCAGCCGGCGCAGCACGGTCATGATGCTCGTGCTGGACGTTTCCTCGTCCATGAATACGACGCCCGCGCCATCGGCCTGCACCGTGATGATCCAGGCCGCGCAGCAGTTCATTACCAATTTCAGTCCCTTCGACACGCTCGGCGCGATTTCCTTCGACTACACCGCGAATTTGATCTATGCGCCCAGCAGTACTTTCGGGGACGGATCGCTCAGCGCCGCCATCGGCGCGCTCACCTGCCAGGCAAACACCAATACGGTCTCGGCTCTGGAGTTGGCGTACCAGCAGATTCAGGCGGTGAATCTCCAGCTGGCCTACAACACCATCGTGCTGTTTACCGACGGTTCTCCGAATGGTATTTCCGCCAGCTTCCCCATCCGGAACCTCAAGGATACGCGCTGGGGCCCGGCCGCCACGACGCCCGCTCCGCCGGCGCAGTCGGGCACCACCTATGGCCAGACCAACAGTTGCACTCCTGGCGGGAACACCGACGCCAACGGAATTCCGGACAATGGAATCTGCGTGAATATGCCGGTGCTTTGCACCTCTTTCACCGCGATCACCGGCACGATCACGCAGGTCGCCGACCAGAATTCTTATGGGGGGATGACGGACGGCGTGTTCCTGCCGGTCACCGGCGACAGCGCGCCAGTCTATCCCGCGGGTTGCAGCAGCGCCACGCTCCATCCGACGAGTGGCGTCGACAATGGAGCATCGCTGATGCGCCAAATGATCGCCTACATCCCGGACACCGACCTTTACGGGAATTCCACCCACGGCGTTGCCGCGACCAACACCACCACCATCAGTCCCAGTGTCTGCACCACCGGCAAGTGCAACGGTCTGGTGTCCAGAGACAACTGGCTTTTCCAGGTGAACGCGGAGACCAGTCCCGACCCCACCGTGATCCCGGCGACGAAGAACACCGGCGGATTGTGGTCCGGATTTGCCGGTATCGGCTCCGGGTCGAACTTCTTCACGGCCGCGGCGGGAAATGCCGCGATCACCGGCTACTTCCGGCCGGATCAAGCCAATTCCATCGTCGCCGCCACCATGAACGCGACCATGGCGGAGGCCTACAGAATTCGCTCCGACGCCGAGACAACCACCCTCTATCACACTACGATCGACACGCTTTATCTCACCGGGAACGGCACCGATGCCGTCGACCGCGAATTTCTTCCCATCGTCGCCAACGTGCAGAATATCCCGGCGCTGCCCTACGACCCCACCTACAACGCCGCCAACAATCCAAACTTGTATGCCAACCCCGCCTATCAGTCGGGCCAGCAGATCGGGCAATACCTGGTGACGGCCGACAAGAACCAACTGGCCGCGCTCTTCCAACAACTGGCTTCCGAAGTCCTGAGGCTCAGCCACTAATGTCCTGCCTCCAACCCAATTTCATCCGCGCCATTGGTAGGGCGGTCCCCCTGGACCGCGGCCGACGCCCGCGTCGGCCCGTGTTTCCCGTGCGCAGAGTAACTCCATGACCATCGCCCTGTTTTTCTTCGCTGCTCTTATCGTTCCCGTCCGGGATGGCTGCGGCGAGGACGCGGCGACGGTCGCGACCCTCGACACCACCGATCCGGTGACCGTTCATTACGGATTGCGAGGTGAAGTTGTGCCCTGCTATGCCGTGTCCCTGGTGCGCGGGGGAACAGAGTTGCGCGGCTATGTTCTGGGCTCCACATTGCCCGCGGTCGAGGAGTTCGAGCGCCGTCTGGCAACCGAGTCTCGCATCCCTGCTCCCGCTCCCCAACCGGGGCCGATTGCCGACAAACAAGTCGACAGGACGACTGAAAACCCCGGTCCCCTGGCGGGCCGCCAGTTCCCCTCCTGGACCGGCGTCGACATGCGCGGGAGGCCAGTAGCGATCCCGGGACGCGGGAAGGTCACGCTCGTCGTATTCTGGAGACCGCAAAGCCTGGCTGCCCGCGTTCACGCCGTACGCATCCAGTCCCTCACCAGCAAATTCTATGATCAAGGTTTGCAGTCGGTCGGTCTCATCGTGGGCGCGAGCATTGCCGATACCAAGTCCTCCATGGAGGACTTGACCCTCAACTTCCCCCTGGCCGTGGACCGTTCTTCTCTCGCTCGCGAATTCAACGTGGACGCTTCGCACGGGACCACCCTGGTGCTCGACGCCTCCGGAAAAGTGGTCGCCTCCAGTTCCGATCCCAGGAAGATTCAAGCGGTCGTGTCAAAATTGCTATCCTCAGAGTAGATTGTTCCCCAAGCTATTCACCATCGGCAGCTTTTACCTGCCGACGTACGGCGTCCTGGTCGCGCTCGGATTTCTGGTCGGCCTTTCCGTGACCGTAAAGCTGGCGCGTAAAGGCGGCTTAGACCCCGAAAAGGTGACAAATCTGGCGGTTTATGTCGCGTTAGCAGGCCTTATCGGCGCAAAATTGCTCATGATTGCGTTCGATTGGCCCGATATCCAGATCTTTTCGCTCGCCACCCTGCAAGCTGCTGGAGTCTTTCAGGGCGGCCTGATCCTGGCCCTCGTGACCGCGTTTTTCTATATACGCCACAATAAGTTACCTCTGCTGCCCGTGTGCGATGCCTTCGCCCCCGGGGTCGCCATAGGCCATGCCATCGGCCGACTAGGCTGTTTCGCGGCCGGCTGCTGCTGGGGCAAGGAATGCCACCTGCCCTGGGCCGTAACCTTTAAGAATCCAGAGGCTAACGGTTTGACCGGGGTGCCGCTCAACGTGCCGCTGCATCCCGCGCAGCTCTACGAATCGGCCACGGAAGCCCTTTTGTTTGCATTCCTTTACTGGCGATACGGCCGGGCGCATGCGCCGGGCCAGATTATCGGCCTCTACCTGCTGATCAGCTCCATCGCGCGCTTTCTCATTGAATTTGAACGCTTTCACGAGCAAGCGACGGCCTACGGCCTTTCGATCACCCAATGGATCGCCATCGCACTGGCCATTGTGGGCGCGATCCTGTTAACTCCTAAAGCTCAACCCCTGATCAGCCGTTCTGTATAGATAGGATGCTTGTCAGAAAACGGCGGGGCTTCGTGCTCATCGCCATGTCCGTCACCATGCTGTTGTTGTTGGCAGTTATGGGGTTGGCGTTCGACGTCGGGCGCATTTACATCGCGCGCAACGAAGCGCAAGTCTTCACCGACGCGGCGGCCATGACGGCGGCGTCGAAACTGGACGGCACCAAAGCCGGTCTGGATCGTGCCCGCGAAGCCGTAGCGAAAGTCCCCATGCGCTGGAACCTCGGCACCGAGGAATTTCACGGTGTGGTGGTGGAGTTCAGCGCCGACGGCTCCAAGTGGGAGCGCGATCCGAGAGACGCGGCCAGCGTCACCGCAGTACGCGTGACCGCTCCGCAGAATAGCGTCGAAATCACCTTCCTGCGCGCCGTGGGTGGTCCGAATAATTTTGTGGTGCCCGCGCACGCCGCGGCGATGGCGAATCCGGTAAGGCTGACCGAATGAGAAGAAATCAACGCGGCCACGCGATGATCGAACTGGCGTTGTCCGCGGGCGTCATGGTCTCCTGTCTCGCCGGGACCTTCCAGTTCGGCTACACGTTTTATATTTACAACCAGCTGGTGACGGCAGTGGGCAACGGCGGACGCTACGCGGCCATGCGCACCTATCGCGCGGGGAGCGAGGTCGATCTCGAAAAAGGCCGCGCCGCGATCCGCAACATGGTGGTTTATGGCGACGCGAGGCCGAATGACCTCACCCCCGTCGTCCTGAATCTGCGGCCGGACCAGGTTGAAGTCGAGTGGATCAAGGACAAGACCGGCGCGCCGACGGCGGTTCACGTGGCGATTCGCAAGTACCCGGTGAACGCGCTCTTCAGAACGATTTATCTCGACGGCCGCCCCGGCGTGGAGTTTCCGTTTCTCGGCCGATACGCCCCTGCGGAGCGTGAACCGTGACACGCGAAAAAGGACAAGGACTGGTCGAAGCCACGTTTGTCATGCTGGCATTCTTCGCGCTGCTGCTGGGCGTGATCGATTGCGCGCAGGTGCTGTTCGCCCATCAGGCGCTGGTCGAACGCGTGCGCTCCTCGGTGCGCTGGGGAGTGGTTCATCCCTGGCAGGGGCCCGAGCAAATCACCAATCTGATCCTCTACGAGCAGACCACGGAGCCCCGCGCCGCCACGGCCGGATACCTGGGCTTAAAGCGCGAGAACGTAGTTGTGCGCCATCAGCCGCCGACGGCCGACCGTCCCGACGATGAAACACTCACGGTCGAGATCGTCAATTTCGAATCCCATTTCTTCTCGCCGGTCATCGGCAAAACGCTGGTCAATCCCAGACCAGTCCGGATCAGCGCTCCCGTCTCCTTCAAGTAAACTGGCCGCCTGTTTTCATCTGCGTTTAT
>JBEKOZ010000381.1:0-5332 GCA_049521275.1 Bryobacteraceae bacterium
AGTGAAATGGCGTTAATTCCAGCGCAACCTTCGGCGAATCCGAGGGTTAAGAAAGATATGGAAGCTGTCGCATCGCTCGACCAGGATGCCGAGTTGATGGTCCGCGTCCGCGAGGGCGACGATGTAAGCTTTGCCCTGTTGCTGGAGCGTTATCGGGGACCGGTGGTGCATTTCCTCTTCCGCATGGTGCAGAATCCGTCGGTTTCAGAGGAATTGGCGCAGGAAGTTTTCTTGCGCGTTTACCGCAGCCGCGCCACCTATGAGCCCACAGCGAGGTTTACCACGTGGCTGTTCCGGATTGCCACCCACCTGGCGCTGAACTGGATGCGGGACGGGAAAAAGGAGAAGGGCCAGGAAAGCCTGGACGAGCAGGCGGCCGACGGGGTCGACCGGCAGGTGCGGGATCGGCAGCCGACCATCGAACAGGAGATGTTGTACGAAGCGAAGATGTCCGAAGTGCGGCAGGCGATCGAGGCGCTGCCGGCAAAACAAAGGGCGGCCGTGCTGATGCACAAGTACGAAGAGTTGGAGTATGCTCAGATCGCCCAGGCGTTGAATTGTTCGGAGTCGGCCGTGAAGTCGCTGTTGTTCCGGGCGTATGAATCTTTGCGCTCGCGCCTGGCGCATATGGCCGGTTAAAATACGAGGAAGACGAGTTGGAGTACACCATGAATTGCCCGACAGGAAAAAACGAGGTCGCGGAGATCCTACTGGCCTACTGCGCCCACACACTCTCGCCGCTGCAGACGGCGGAGTTCGAAATTCATCTGAAGCAGTGCGCGGATTGTTCGAGGTTGGTGGCGGCGCAAAAGGAAGTCTGGTCCGCGCTGGAAGCGTGGACGCCAGGCCCGGTTTCAACCAATTTCGACGCCCGGCTTTATGCCCGCATCGCGAAAGATCAAACCGCGCCCGCATGGCAGCTTTGGCTGCGCCGGATTTTCCGGCCGCCGGTTCCCTACCCGCTGTGGAAGTCCGCCGTGCCGTTGTTCGCCGTCTGCGCGTTGTTGGCGGTGGGTCTGGCTGTGCGGATGCCCGACAGCAGCGTCCTGCACCCGCAGCTTCGCGCCGACAAGATCGACATCGAGAAGGTGGAACAGACGCTGGAGGACTTCGATATTTTAACGCCGCCAGCACAGACTCCGGCCGGCTCGATGTAATCTGATGTCGATGGCGGTCAGGATCGCGTTCGCGGTAATGCTCGTGTGCGGAGCTGCGTCTCCCCTCGCGGCGCAACAGGAGAAGCCCCCTAAGCCTCCTCCGGCGAAGTCTCCGCCGAGTCCCAAGGAGCAGCACGCGGCGGTCAAACGGCTGAATGAGAATCCGGCGAAAGAGCTCGACCGGTTCACCAAAATGTCGCCGGAGGCGCGCGAGAAGGAGCTTTCGAAACTTCCGCCGCAGCGGCGCGCGCAATTCGAGCAGCGTCTCGCCCGCTATGAGCGAATGACGCCGGAGCAGCAGGAACGGTTTAAGGAGCAACTGGAAATCATGCGGAAGCTGCCCAAGGATCGGCAGCAAGCGGTCAAGCAGAAGATTCAAGAGATCCGTGCGCTGCCTTTCGCCGAGCGAAGAAAAGCCCTGACCGAGGACGAGTTCAAGCAGAATTTTTCGCCGGATGAACAGAAGGTGGTGCGGGCCGCCTTCCCGGGTGTAAAGAATCTCGAGTAACTGTTGATCGCTTCCTGCGGTCGCGGCTCGGAGTCGGCGCTATTCTGAACTTACAGCTGCCCTTTCGCCTTCTTCACTTCCGCGACCAGCGCCGGCACCACCTCGAATAAATCCCCGACGATCCCGTAATCGGCGACCTCGAAGATCGGCGCGTTGGCATCTTTATTAATCGCTACGATGGTTTTCGCGCCCTTCATGCCCACCAGGTGCTGAATCGCGCCGGAGATTCCGACCGCCATGTAAACCTTCGGAGCGACGGTCTGCCCCGAACTGCCGACCTGCCGTTCCATGGGAAGCCAGCCCGCGTCGCAGATCGGCCGCGACGCCGCCAGTTCCGCGCCGAGAGCCTTGGCGAGTTCCTCGACGATCGGGATATTTTCCTTCTCCTTGATCCCGCGGCCCACCGAGACGATAATCTCAGCCGTCGTCAGATCCACCGCGCGCGCCGATTCCCGGAACGGAGCTTCCGGTTTCTGCCGGATCGCCGCCGCATCCAGCGCCGGCGCGAAATTCTCGACTGGCGCGGAGCCTGCCTCAAGCGCCTCAGCCCGGAACGAACCCGCCTGCAACGACGCGAAGTACGGACCACCGCCCGATACGCGCACATCGCCGTTCAACTTGCCCTGAAACAACAACCGCACGAACACCGGCGAGCCCGCTTCGATCCGCACCGCGATCACGTCACTAATCAAGACCTGCGAGAATCGTGTCGCCAGCTTCGGCGCGAAGTCCCGCACCTGATAGGTGTGAGGAAACAAGACGAGCGTGGGCGACACCGCGCGCACCAGCGCCTCGACCGCGGCTGTGTACGCGTCGGCCGTATAATCCTTCAACAGGTCGTGCTCCACCGCGTAAACTTTCGCGCATTTCTTCGTCGCGGCTTCGGCGGCCAGCGACGCGACGCCGGACCCCGGAATCGCCGCGTAGAGCTCAGTGCCCAGCTCGGCCGAGAGCTGCTCGCCGGCGACCAGCGTCTCCCACGACATGCGATTCCACTTCCCGCCCGCTTGCTCCAGAACGACGAGAACGCTCATATCACTCGCACCTCGAACTTCAACCTCTCCACCAGCTTCGCCGCCGCGGTTTTCGCGTCGCCTTCGAAAATCTGCGTCTGCTTGCTCTTGTGCGGAACGTAAATTTTCTCAATCGTTGCTGTCGGCGCGGCTGCCGCTCCCAACTCCGCCAGCG
Source organism: Bryobacteraceae bacterium (assembly GCA_049521275.1). Taxonomy (GTDB): domain Bacteria; phylum Acidobacteriota; class Terriglobia; order Bryobacterales; family Bryobacteraceae; genus Palsa-187. The sequence continues at coordinate 2,854 of JBEKOZ010000381.1, forward strand.
TCACCTTCTTAATCTCTTTCAGTTTCGCCTTCTTGATTCCCATCAGCGTCGCGTAGCGTAGTTTGTTGATGCCGCTCTGAATCGTCAGCACCGCGGGCAGAGGCATCACGATGTGCTGGAACCAGCCGTCTTCAAGCTCCCGCTTCACGCGAATCGACGAACCGTTCACCTCCACTTGCATGATGATCGTCGAACTCGGGATCCCCATCAGTTCCGCCAGCACCACGCCGGTCTGGCCGTAACCCAGGTCGTCCGATTGCAAACCCGTCAGGATCAGGTCCGGATTCTCCGCCTTCACCGCGCCGGCAAGCAATTTCGCCACTCCCAGCGTGTCGAGCGTATTCAGATTCTCTTCCTCGATATGGATCGCCCGGTCAGCGCCCTTTGCCAGCGCCTCGCGAATCGTCTGCGCCGCGCGCGCCGGACCCGCGCATAGCGCGATCACCTCTCCGCCGTGCTTCTCCCTCAATTGCAGCGCCTCTTCGAGCGCATAAGCATCGGGCTCATTGATCTCGAAGCTCAGATCGGCTTCCTGAATCCATCGTCCAGATGCCTCCACGCGAAGCTGCGAGTCGCGGACCGGGACTTGCTTAATCGCGACAATAATTTTCATAACGATTCGTACTTCTTAAAGATGAGACAACCGTTCGTTCCGCCGAAGCCGAACGAGTTGGTCAGCGCGTAATCGATCTTCAGCGGGCGCGCATGATTCGGCACGTAATCGAGATCGCATTCCGGGTCGGGCACTTCGAGGTTAATCGTGGGCGGCGCAATCTGGTCGCAAATCGCCAGCACCGTGATGCCCGCCTCCAACCCTCCCGCGCCGCCCAGCAAATGGCCGGTCATCGATTTCGTCGACGACACGGAAACCTTGTATGCATGGTCGCCGAACACCCGCTTGATCGCCGTAGTCTCAATGCGGTCGCCCAGCGGCGTCGAGGTTCCGTGCGCGTTGATGTAATCGATCTGATGCGGCTCGATCTTCGCGTCCCGCAGAGAATTGCGCATCACGCGGTAAGCGCCGTCGCCATCCTCGGCCGGCGACGTGATGTGGTACGCGTCGCCCGACATCCCGTAACCCACGATCTCGGCCAAAATCGGCGCGCCGCGCCCCTTGGCATGGTCCAGCTCTTCCAAAATCAGAATCCCCGCGCCCTCGCCAATAATGAACCCGTCGCGCGAGTTGTCCCACGGACGGCAGGCGTGCTCCGGATCGTCATTGCGTTGCGACAGCGCGCGCATCGCCCCGAATCCCGCCACGCTTAGCGGCGTGATGCAAGCCTCCGCGCCGCCGCAGATCATCACGTCGGCATCGTCGTGCTGGATCAGCCGGAACGAATCGCCCACCGCATGCGCGCTGGTGGTACAAGCGGTCGCGGTGGCCGAGTTCGGACCCTTCGCGCCCGTGCGTATCGAAACATAGCCCGACGCCAGATTGATGATCGTCGCCGGAATGAAAAACGGCGAGACGCGCGACGGACCCCTTTCGAGCAGAATCTTGTGCTCCCGCTCGATCACGTCGAATCCGCCGATGCCGCTGCCGATGTACACGCCGGTCCGCTCCGCCGTCTCCGGATTCGGTTTCAGAGCCGCGCCTTCGAGCGCGAACTCCGACGCCGCGATGGCGAACTGGATGAAGCGCCCCATCTTCTTGATTTCTTTTTTTTCGACGTAATCGCCCGGGTTGAAACCCTTCACCTCGCCGGCGATACGGCAATTGAAGTCGGTCGCGTCAAACGCGGTGATGGGCCCGATGCCGTTCGTGCCGCTCTTGATTGCCTCCCAGACAGCCTTGGTGCCGATTCCAACCGAGGTCACAAGTCCCACCCCGGTAACTACGACTCTTCGTTTCAATCGTGACTCCAGAATGCGCGGACGCTAGGCTTTCTTCTTCGACTCGATGTAGTCGATGGCATTCTTCACGGTCGCGATCTTCTCGGCGTCCTCATCCGGAATGTCGAGGTCGAACGCTTCCTCGAACGCCATCACCAGCTCGACGATATCAAGCGAGTCGGCGCCGAGATCATCGACAAAGCTCGCGGTGGGATCGACTTGGGATTCATCCACCCCCAGTTGCTCAACGATGATTTGCTTGACCTTCTGCTCAACGGACATGCACCCTCCAGGGATTCTTTGACAAACTTCTAGATTCTAGCAGAGATTCCGCCCGCTGGCTGCTGGCGTCTTCATACTCATTTCACACCCACTTCACACTATGGTCCGCCGTAACCGCAAATGTCCCCGGCGGCGAATCGAGCGTGAAAAACGACCACGGTCCTTCTATCCAAGGATAACGCCAAATGACGCTCTCATCGATCTCCACCCCCAAGCCCGGGCCCGATGGCACCACCAGGTTCCCCTGCTCGATCGTCAGCGGCGTCTTCAGAATCTCCCCCGCCAGCGGGAACGGATACATAAATTTGTGCGTTTCCGTGGAATAACAGGGATATTCCAGCCAGTCGACTACGGTCTCCGGCCA
>JBEKOZ010000382.1:0-5331 GCA_049521275.1 Bryobacteraceae bacterium
CGCACCTGGCAGCCGTCATTGTTACCGGCCCGCTCAGCATTGCCGAAGCCAAAACCGGAGCGGACACGCCCAGCCGCCAGCGCATCTTCATCTGTCACCCGTCCACGGCCGCCGAAGAATCGCCCTGTGCCGAAAAGATTCTCTCCAGTCTCGCCCGCCGCGCCTATCGCCGGCCGGTCACCAGCGCCGACACCGGCATCCTGATGACCTCTTATCAGGATGGCCGCAAAGAAGGCGACTTCGAACAAGGCATTGAGGTCGCGATCCGCCGCATGCTGGTCAGTCCCGAGTTCCTGTTTCGCGTCGAACACGATCCGGCGAACATCCCGCCGAAAACGAACTATCGCCTCAGCGATCTCGAACTGGCCTCGCGCCTGTCGTTCTTTCTGTGGAGCAGCATTCCGGACGACCAGCTGATCGACCTTGCGGTAGCCGGTAAACTCAAGGATCGCGAAGTCCTCGAAGGCCAGGTCCGCCGTATGCTCGCCGACCCGCGCTCCCGCGCCTTGGTCGAAAACTTCGCCGGGCAGTGGCTCTACCTGCGCAACCTGCCCGCCGCAACCCCCAACCTGGACATGTTCCCCGATTTCGACGAAGGCCTGCGTCAGGACATGCGCCAAGAAACCGAGCTGTTCTTCGGCAGCATCATTCATCAGGACCGCAGCGTCCTCACTCTGCTCAACGCCGATTACACCTACCTGAACGAGCGTCTTGCCCGCCACTACGGCATTCCCAATGTGTACGGCAGCCATTTCCGGCGGGTTTCCCTCGGCGACCAGGCGGGTATCCGCGGCGGCCTGTTGGGGCAGGGAAGTATCCTGACCGTCACTTCCCACAATGACCGCACATCCCCGGTCGTGCGCGGCAAATGGATCCTCGAAAACATCCTCGGAAACCCGCCGGCGCCGCCCCCGGCCGTTGTCCCACCTCTCAATCAAAACAACAACGTCAACGGCAAAGTGCTCTCCATGCGGGAACGCATGGCCATTCACCGCGCGGACCCCGCCTGCGCCAGTTGCCACGCGGTCATTGAACCAACCGGCTTCGCGCTCGAAAATTTCGACGCCGTCGGCGTCTGGCGCGCGGTCGACAATACGCCCGCCGTGCCTTGGGTGCGCACCGAAGGCAGCGCCGCGATCGATGCTTCGGGCAAGCTTCCTGACGGGACCATGTTCAACGGACCCGCTGAGCTGCGCGGCGCCCTGCTGAGCCGCCCCGATCGCTTCGTGACCACGCTGACCGAAAAGCTCATGATCTACGCTCTCGGCCGCGGGCTTGAATATTACGACATTCCCGCGATTCGCTCCATCGTGCGCGATTCCGCGCGCAACGACTACCATTTTTCAACCCTGGTTTTGGATATAGTCAATAGCCAGCCATTTCAAATGAGGAGATCGGAGTAAATGTTCATTGAGAAGAAGTTTCTCCCTCGGCGAACGTTTCTGAGAGGCGCGGGCGCGGCCATGCTCGGCCTGCCGCTGTTGGACGCCATGGTCCCGGCGCTCTCCGCCATGGAGGGGACGGCCGCAAAACCGGTCCAGCGTCTCGGCTTCGTTTATATTCCCAATGGCGTCTCACAACCTTATTGGTGGCCCAAGTCCACGAGCCCCAAGCTCGAACTCTCGCCGATTCTCAGTCCGCTCGAAAAGGTCAAGGATCAGGTAACTCTGCTCGGCGGTCTCGCTCATCATCAGGCGGAAGGGCTGGGCGACGGCGATGCGGAACATACCCGCGCCAGTTCCGTATGGCTGAACGGCGTCCATCCCAAGCTGACCGAAGGCGCGGACGTCCAGGCCGGCACTACGGTCGATCAAATCGCCGCCCGGCATCTCTGTAAGGATACGCAGCTCACTTCTCTTGAACTCGCTCTCGAGCCCAACTACATGGTTGGCAACTGCAACGATGGTTACAGCTGCGTCTATATGAATACCTTCGTGTGGCGCACTCCCACCATGCCGCTGCCGATGGAGAACAATCCGCGCATTGTCTTCGAGCGCCTGTTCGGACTCGGCGGCACGGCGGCCGAGCGCCTGTCCGAGATGCGCAAGAATCGCAGCATCCTCGATTCCGTCACTCTCGAAATGGCCAGCCTCAAGAGGAGTCTCGGACCCTCCGATTGTGGCGTCGTCAGCGAATATCTCGATTCCGTCCGCGAAATCGAGCAGCGCATCAATCGCGCCGCGCAGCAAACCGGCAGCAACGCCATGCCGGCCAATCTGGAACGGCCGGTCGGTATTCCCGAAAACTTTGAAGAACACGCCAAGCTGATGTTCGATCTTCAGTGGCTTGCCTATCGCGCTGACATCACGCGCGTCGTTACTATGCAGCTGGCGCGGGAATTCAGCAGCAGGTCCTACCCCAACATTGGCGTCACCGACGCCCATCACTCCATCTCGCATCACACGGGAGACCCTGAAAAACTGGAAAAATACGCCAAAATCTGCACCTATCACATGCAGTTGTTCGCCGGCTTCCTGGAGAAAATGCAGGCGACGCCCGATGGCGACGGCTCGCTGCTCGACCATTCCATGTTCCTCTATGGCGGCGGCATCAGCGACGGCAATAAACACGATCACGCGAACCTCCCAGCGGTCCTGGTCGGCGGCGGCGCGGGTACGCTGAAAGGCGGCCGCTACCTCCAGTTCCCGGAGAACACTCCGATGTCCAACATGTTTGTCAGCCTGCTGGATAAGGTTGGCGTGGAAGTGGACCGCCTGGGCGACAGTACTGGTCCGCTGCGCATGCCGCAAGGCTTGGCCGCGCTTTAATTCTATGCGCGCCGGGTCCTGGTTCACGACTTGTTTCCTGCTCGCCGCTTCTTATGGCGCGGAGAACCTCAACCCGCTGGTCGAAGCCGCGCAGAACGGGAACAAAGCTGGGGTCCAGCTGGCGCTTCGCAACCATGCCGATGTGAACGCGGCCCAACCCGATGGCACGACGGCTCTCGAGTGGGCAGCCCGCCTTGACGACCTGGAGATCGCCGATATCCTGCTGGGCGCGGGCGCGAACGCGAAGGCCGCCAACAAGTATGGGGTCACGCCCATCTCTCTCGCTGCAACCAACGGCAGCGCGGCGATGATCGAAAGACTGATCCGTGCCGGCGCGGATTCCAATTCTACGCTGCCCGAGGGCGAAACCGCGCTCATGACCGCCTCCCGCACCGGTAAGCTGGACGCCGTCCAGGTCCTTCTGAAGCACGGCGCGGACGTGAACGCCAAAGAGAACTGGCGCGGCCAGACCGCGCTGATGTGGGCAGCCGCCGAAGGGCATGTTGAAGTGGTCGAAGCGCTTCTGAAAGCCGGTGCGGACATGCACGCCCGCGCCAAAGCACCACCACCGCCCCCCATCGATCCTGACGACGACCCGGCCGCCGGTGCCAAGCCGGCCGCGGCTGACAATAAGGCCGCCACAGAAGAGAAAGCGAGGCCGGAGAATAAACCGCCTGCAAAACGCAAGCCCCGGCCCACTGACTTTACTCCGTTCCTCTTCGCCGTCCGCAATGGCCACATTCCTGTTGTGAAAGCCTTGCTCGCCGCGGGGGCCGACCCCAACGAAGCGCTCTCCGATGGCACCAGCGCGCTGGTTCTCGCGGCGATGAATGCCCGCTACGAGTTGGGTGTCGTTCTGCTCGATCATGACGCCCGCCCGAACGCCGACGGCTCCGGCTTTACGGCGCTTCATCAGGTGGTCTGGACCCGCCGCCCTAACATTCATAAAACTCCCGCAGCGGTGCCGTCGGGCAATCTCGACAGCATCGGCTTCGCCAAAGCCCTGGTCGCGCATGGAGGCAACGTTAACGCCCGCGAAACCAAGGAACCCGACGACGGCAACCTCGGCAAGCTGAAGCGCATCGGAGCCACTCCCTTTCTCCTCGCCGCCAAAGGAGCCGACCCCGAGATGATGCGCGTTCTCCTCTCTCTGGGCGCCGATCCCACGCTTTCGACCAACGAGCACATCACGCCGCTCGAAGCCGCTGCCGGCGTGGGCGTCTACCGTGTCGCCGAGAGTCCTGGCACCAACGACGAGGCCATGGAGTGCGTCAAAATCGCTTTTGAACATGGCGGCGAAGTAAACCATGTTGATGATGTCGGCCGCACCGCCATGCACGGCGCCGCCCTGCGCGGAGCCAACAACATTGTCCAATTTCTCTACGACCACGGCGCCCAGCTGGATGTCGTCGATAAAAAGGGCTGGACCCCGCTGATCATCGCCGAAGGCGTCTTCTATCCCGACGTTTTCAAGACCGAAGTCCAGACCGCGGAGCTTCTTCGCAAATTGGGCGCGAAGGAGATCGAAGTAAGCGAAGCGGTCCGCTACGCCGGCATGGACAAGGATGGGCGTGAATCGGCCGGCGGCTTCGACACCACCGTCGGCAGAGGCAGCTTCGAAGCGCCGCCCATGCCCCCCAAGCCCGTCACCCCTGCCGGGAAAAACTAAAACTATGATCAATTTTCGAAGAGCCGCTCTTTGGGGTTCCTTGCCTCTCGCCGTCCTGCTGATCGCCTCCGCCGCTCTACCCCAGGGCCGGCGCGGCGGCGCAAATAGTCCGTTCCCCGGCGGCACGAATCCCGATGGCTCGCTGCGGCCGACGCCGCCGGTGACGCACCTGTGGTCGCAGGATGCGTACACCGAATACGCGATCCTCGCGCCAGGGTCGGAAAGTTTTCGCATCAGGTTTCTGCCGGAGGAAACTCGCGTCGGAGCGACCGAGCTGGTCAATGCCACGCGCGGCGGCAGCGAAGGCTCGGACGTCGAAGTCTATGATCCCCGCACCGGCAAACCGCTCAAGTTCACCTACGGGCCGGAGCCCAGCGATCCCGAAACGCATTCCATCCATGCCACCCTGCCCATCCCCGTGCCGGAAGGCGGAGTCGGCCGCGTGCTCATTTATAAGACCTACAAAGACGCCCGCACTTACATGATGCATGGCGACGATATTGTCTGGGTCCGCAGCCTCGCGGGCTATCGCCTGGGCGTGCTTCTCCCGCCCGGTTTCGCCTTCATCTCCTCAAACGTCGCTGCCCAGCTCAGCACCACTGCCGACGGCCGCCTCAAACTGGCCTTCGCCAATCCCAGTGGTCAAAGCAATCCCGTCACGATACACGCCCGTAAGACCACCGCGACGTTTCCGCCGACGCAATACGCCGACATGTTCTTCGACGACATCAAAACGCTGTACGATCTCGATGCGCCCGAGACCCACATGATCAAGGTGGAACAGAGTTACAGCGACTACCGGAAAGGCGCCAGCGCGAAACTCGACTCGCTGGAATATCTCAAGTTACAAGACCTAAAAGTGACCGACCTCGATAACGCCAGACCCTTCACGCC
>JBEKOZ010000383.1:0-5319 GCA_049521275.1 Bryobacteraceae bacterium
GCCTCGTCTGCGCTCCACTTGCGCATCCGCAGGCTGCGGAAAAGGCGCAGCCGCCTACTTTCCGAGCCGTGACCGCAGGGAGCGGTTTTCCGTTTTCGAGCCACTGAACCGCCATGCGTAACCATGCGGACGCCGTCTATAAACCGACCCACGTCCGCCGGACTAAACTAAGAACCATGAACGCGCTCACCCGCCGCAACTTCTCGACCCTACTAGCCTCCTCGAGCCTAGCCTTCGCCCAGCAGCCCACCCCCAACACCAGCCAGCAGCGCCGCGGCACGCTCGCCGAGACTCCGCCCTTCGAAGGACCCCTAGTCTTCACCCGCCAACCAATCCCCGCAAAAGTCGAGCCCTTTCAAATGGCGCAAGTCCGTCTTCGGGAGTCGCCGTTCAAACAAGCCGCCGAAGCCAATCGCGCATACATGGACCGTCTGACCGTCGACCGCCTGGTCCACAACTTCCGCCTGAACGCGGGACTTCCCTCTTCCGCCGCGCCTTTGGGCGGCTGGGAACAATACACGCCTGGACGCGACGGTGAACTGCGCGGCCACTTCACCGGCCATTATTTATCCGCGTGCGCGCTGTCCTACGGATCAACCGGCGACGGGACCATCAAGGCGAAAGGCGACGAAATGGTAGCCGAACTCGCCAGGTGCCAGGCGAAGGACGGATACCTCAGCGCCTTCCCCACTGAGTGGTTTGAACGGCTCGACGCCCGCAAATCCGTCTGGGCGCCCTTTTACACCGTTCACAAAATTATGGCCGGCATGTTCGACATGTACAGCCTCACTGGGAATAAACAGGCCCTCGAAGTCCTCGAAGGCATAGCAAATTGGGCCGACGCCTACACCGCGTCAAAATCCGAAGCCCACATGCAGGATATTTTGAACACCGAATACGGCGGCATGAACGAAGTCCTCTACAATCTTGCGGGCGCAACCGGCGCAACCGGCTGGGATCGATGGGCCACCGTCGGCGACCGCTTCACCAAGAAAATTTTCTTCAATCCGCTAGCCTCCCGTCGCGACGAGCTGCGCGGACTCCACGTCAACACGCACATCCCGCAGGTAATCGGCGCGGCCCGCCGTTACGAGCTGTCGGGCGATATGCGCTTCCACGACGTCGCGGATTATTTCTGGTACGAAGTCGTCTCCGCGCGTACTTATGTCACCGGAGGCACCAGCAACGGCGAAGGCTGGCTAGCCCCGCCACGCCAGCTCGCTGCGGAATTAAAGCAAAGCGTCGCCACCGCCGAGTGTTGCTGCGCCTATAACATGATGAAGCTCACGCGCCGGCTCTATAGCTGGACCGGCGATCCCCGCTACTTCGATTATTACGAGCGCGCCTTGTTCAACCATCGCCTGGGCACCATTCGACCCGATACGGGCGCCACGCAATATTATCTTTCGCTCACGCCGGGTGCGTGGAAAACCTTCAACTCCGAGGATCAGTCGTTCTGGTGCTGCACCGGTACCGGTGTCGAGGAATATTCGAAACTCACCGACAGCATCTATTGGAAAGACGATCATGGCGTCTACGTAAACCTCTTCATCGCCTCCGATTTGCACTGGGCGGAAAAAGGTTTCCGGTTGAGTCAGGAAACAAAATTCCCGGAGGTCGCGAGCACTACCTTGCGCGTCACCGTGGACCAGCCCGTGCAGCTCTCCCTGAACCTGCGCATCCCCGAATGGCTCCACGGCGGATCGGTAAAGCTCAACGGCAAACCCATCGACGCTTCGGCAAGTCCCGGCAGTTACCTCACCCTTACCCGAATCTGGAAAACCGGCGACCGCGTCGAGATGGACCTGCCGATGACCCTTCGCGTGGAGCCAATGCCCGACGATCCGAAAACCCAGGCAGTCCTTTACGGCCCCATCGTGCTAGCCGCCGATCTCGGCAAGCAGGGCCTCGCACCGGAATTGATCGTCGGCCAGGAAGCGCCGCAGATGCGAAAAGCCGGATCGCTCAGCATCCCGGCCTTGGACGCGTCGTCGATAAAACCGGGCGACCACCCTCTGTCCTTCCAGATGAACGGCACGGCATTAATGCCCCTCAACCGGATCCTCGACCGCCGCTACACGGTGTATTTTATGGCCGTTTAAGGTCTCATCGAGCGACACTTATGGTCATTTAAGGCGATTTAACGACCGCAAACTGGAGCTTCGAGCCGTCCGCGCCCCCGAAATAGACATGTTGCGTGGCCTTCACAAAGTCGCTCGAAAGAGCCTTCGCGATGTCCATGAACTTCTGCGGATTTCGGTCCGTCAGCGGAAACCAGGAACTCTGTATTTGCACCATGATGCGATGCCCTTGCCGGAATGTGTGCGCGATATCCGGTAACTTGAAGATAATATGGTCCGGTTTGCCCGGCTCAAACGGCTCCGGCTTCTCAAAGCTCCTGCGGAATTTTCCCCTAAACGGTTCACCCCGAATGAGTTGCTGATATCCTCCCATGGGAACCGGCGCCGGAGCCGGGGCATCATAATCGGGATAGTCCCCCGGATAAACGTCTATCACCTTGACAACAAAGTCCGAATCGGTCCCGCTCGTGGATACTTTCAAATCCACCGAGATCGGTCCAAACACGCTGACATCGTGATCGAGAGGCTCGGTTTTGTACACCAGAACGTCGGGACGCGTGGACGCAAACCGTTGATCCTCCGTCATATACGTATTCAGGACCACGGTAGGAATCACCTTGCCGAGATAAGGAACCGGCTTGTTCGGATCCGCCACATATTCATCGAACGCCGCCGCAGATGGCTGATTCCACGACAGTTTCCCTTTTTGATCGAGAAAAATGGTGGCAGCCGAAGCCTCTCTGGGAGGCCAGGCATCAAATTTCCTCCACTCGTTCAGGCCGGTTTCAAAAACGTACGCCTTAGGAAATTTGCCATCGCCATGGCCCTTCAAGTAATACAAAAAGAACGGGAACTCGATCTTCTCCCGAAAATATTGGGCGGTATTCGACCCAAACGTAACGTTCCCCAGCCGGTCGCCATTGCCCCGCGCGAAGCCGCCGTGATTCCAGGGACCCATCACCAGCATGTTGGTGGCGGGTGGAGAGTTTTTTTCCATGAAATCGAACTGGCGCAGCAGGCCTTGCGGATCTTCGGTGTCATACCAGCCGCCCACCAGCATCACGGCCGGCTTAATGTTCTTTAAATGCTTCCAGATAGCTCGCGACTGCCAGGTTTCATCGTAGTTGGGATGATCGATATTCAACAGCCACAAGGGCTGTTTCCCTTTGAAATATTTCTCGTCGGCATTCGATAAACCGCCCATGTTCAGAAAGAATTCGTAACCATCGGGCGTGCCCCAGTCGAGCGGCGTGGGTGCCGGCGGCGGCGGCGCGGGATCGCCTTCCCGCAACCGGAATCCCTGATAAAAACGGAAGCGGTGATTCAGCATAAACGCCCCGTTATGATACACATCGTCACCCATGTAATAGTCGGTGACGGGCGCCTGCGGCGAAACCGCGACCAGCGCCGGATGCGCGTCAATCATGCCCGCCGCCGCATAAAAACCGGGCTGGGAGATGCCCCACATGCCGATTTTTCCGGTGTTGCCCGGAACATTTTTCACCAGCCAGTCAATAGTGTCGTAGGTGTCCGAAGCCTCGTCGACGTCCTTCGGGCCTTTATTGGGATTATGCGGACGGATCAACACGTATTCGCCTTCGCTCATGAATCGGCCGCGCACGTCCTGATAAACGAAAATGAACTTCTCGCGGGCAAAGAGTTCCGACGGCCCGAGGGTGGGGCGAAACTTGTCCGGGCCATAGGGCTGCACGTTGTAGCCGGTGCGCTGCATGATCATGGGATAGGTTTTGGTGTCCGAAAAAACATCCTTCGGAATGTAAACCGAGGTAAAGAGCTTCTTCCCATCGCGCATCGGAATCCGATACTCGAACTTCGAATAGTTCTCGCGCACGAACGCCACTCCGGGAAGCGGAGCAGGAGGAGTCTGCGCGGCCGCACCGGCGACGAGAAAAACTAGCAGCAGCGATTTCCGCATCATAGGCCAGGGCCCGCGGGCGGCGGCGGAGCGTGCAGTTCATACCCTTGTGGAGGCTCCGCGCCCAGCAGGTAGCGAACGAAATAATCCCAGCGCCGCCGGACCATGTACGGCTCATTGCCGAAACCATGATTGCGATTGGGCAGCAGCAACAAGTCGAAATCTTTGTTGGCCTTGATCAGTTCATTTACCACCAGCAGGGTGTTATAAGGAGGAACGTTGTTGTCCATGGTGCCGTGCGCCAGCAGCAGCTTGCCTTTCAGGTTCTTCGCGAAATTCTGGTTGGCCTGACTGTCGTAGTTATCGCCGCCGCTGGTCTTCGATTCCAGCAATCCCTGCCACTTCTCGCCCCAGTCGTCCTCGTATTCGCGATTGTCGTGGTTTCCGGCTTCGGAAATTCCGACCTTGAAGAAATCCGGGTAGCGGAACATGGCGCCGGCGGCGGCGTAACCACCGCCCGAGTGTCCGTAAATCCCCGCGCGATTGATGTCGATCCACGGATATTTCTGCGCGAGCTGCTTCATGCCCGTCACCTGATCGGGCAGAGTGTTGTCGCCCATGTCGCCGTAATACGCTTCGTGAAATTTCTTCGACCGCCACGGCGTGCCCATGCCGTCGATCTCCACGACGACAAATCCCAGCTCGGCCAGCGCCTGGGTATCACCTCTCACAGCCGCGAAACTACGGCCGCCGACGCTACCCGTCTGCGGACCCGGATAAATATGGTTGATGATGGGATATTTCTTGGCCGGATCGAAATTCGTGGGTTTGAACATCAGGCCGTAAATATCCGTCTGGCCGTCGCGAGCCTTCACGGTGAACGGAATCGCCGGCTTCCAGCCGGTAGCGACCAGTTTCGAGATGTCGGCCTTCTCGAGCGCGATGAGGAGCTTGCCCGAAGCATCGCGGAGCACACTCGCCTGCGGCACGTCCGGAGTCGAATACGTGTCGGTAAAATATTTTCCGTCCGGAGACAGCGTCACGTCGTGATTGGCGTTTTCCGGCGTCAGCAGAGCCAGGTGTTTTCCATCGAATCCGACGCGATAAAAGTGGATGAAATATGGATCGCGGCCTTTCTCACGGCCGACACCGAGAAAGAATATTGTCCGCGTCTTCTCGTCGACCTGGAGCACCTGCGTCACGTTGCCCTCGCCGGTGGTGATGCGATTTTTCAGCTTGCCGGTAGTGGCGTCGTAAAGATAGAGATGTCCCCAGTTGTCACGCTCTGAAAACCAGATGAACTCATTCGACCCCGGAAGATAACGCCAGTTGACGCGGCCGTTGCCCGATTCGAAAAAGGTC
>JBEKOZ010000384.1:0-5316 GCA_049521275.1 Bryobacteraceae bacterium
CGCGGTGATGGCGATCGCCAAGCGGAACAATCTGTGGGTGGTGGAAGATAATTGCGACGCGCTGGGCTCGACCTATCGCGGCCAGACGACCGGAACTTTCGGGCATGTCGCGACGCTGAGTTTTTATCCCGCGCACCACATCACCATGGGCGAGGGCGGCGCGGTAATGACGAATAGTCCGCAACTGCGCGTGCTGGTCGAATCCTTTCGCGACTGGGGGCGCGACTGCTGGTGCGCGCCGGGGAAAGACAATACGTGCGGGAAACGGTTCGAGTGGCAGCTGGGCGAATTGCCGTGCGGCTACGATCACAAGTACATCTATTCGCACATCGGCTACAACTTGAAAGCGACCGACATGCAGGCGGCGGTCGGGGTCGCGCAATTGAGGAAGCTGCCGGGTTTTATCGCGGCTCGGAAGCGCAACTGGAAAATGCTTCGCGCCGCGCTGGAGCCGTACGAAGAGTTCCTGATTCTTCCCGAAGCGACGGCGAATAGCGACCCGAGCTGGTTTGGATTTGCGATCACGGTTCGCCCCGAGGCGCCGTTTTCACGCGCCGATATCGTGCGGCATCTGGAAGAGAACAAGATCGCCACGCGCCTGCTGTTCGGTGGCGATTTGACGCGCCAGCCGGCTTACAAAGGCATCGAGCACCGCGTCGTCGGCGATCTGAAGAACACGGAAAGGATCGTCAGCAACACGTTCTGGATCGGAGTTTATCCGGGCTTGACGATGGCGATGCTCGAATACGTGGTGGGGCAGTTTGAACGCTTCATGGAAACGCGCGCCACCGCGCCGGCTTCGCTGCGGGTCGTGGGGTGAAGGTAATCGCGGCAACAGGGATCTCAGGATTTCTGGGGTCGCACGTGCGGGCGGCGCTCGATCAAAGAGACTACGGAGTCGAGAGCGTGACGCGCGAGCTGCGTCAATCGCCCGAGGGTGTTTCCCAGCTTCTCGCGGAGCGCGCGCCCGCGGCGATGATTCATATGTCGGGAATGGTCGACGTGCGGCGCTGTCGCGAGCATCCTCTCGAAGCCGTCCAGGCTCACGTGATGGAGACGGCGAATGTTCTGGAGGCGGTGCGCAAGACGGCGCCTGGGATTCCGTTCATTTATATCGCCACCGATAAGAGTTTCGGGGAGCAGGAGTGGTGCACGCTGACGACGCCGTATCAATCGGGCTTTCCCTACGAGGCATCGAAGGCGTGCGAAGATCTGCTGGTCGAATCCTATCGCAGGACTTACGGCATGCGCATCTGCCTGCTGCGCTTTCCGAACTTCTTCGGCGAAGGGGACCGTCATTTAGAACGGCTGGTTCCGAGTATCTGCGAAGCGTCGGCGAAACAGACGGAGCTGGTGATTCGAACCCGGCTCGACGGTACGGCGCGGCAGTATATTTATGTGCGCGACGCCGCTGAAATCGTGGCCCGGGTCACGCTGGCGTCGATCGCCGGCGAGCCGGTGTGGCCCGCAAACCACTTCGGACCGCCTCACGTAAAGACAGTCGGCGAGGTGATCCGCGATGTCGAGACCGTGACGGGCCGCCGCTTGCAGGTTAAGGTTCTGAACCTTCCGGGCGAAGTCTCGCGATTGAGCCTGGGCGACGAGAATTATCTGAAATGCGGTTATACAGACTGGCTTCCCGCGCTGGAGCGCACGGCGCGATGGTATCAGGAACAGTTCGTGTAGCGCTATTTTACAGTCGCCAAAAAATGAACCGGCGACTTTCGCGCTCCCCGATTTGTGGCCAGCTTTGGAAGTACAATGTGGAGCAACCATGTTTACCGCCACTGAAGGCCTGATTTTGCCTAGCACCACCACGGGTTCGTTCCCGCGCCCGCGCTGGTTCGATGTGAGCATGTGGGGGCGGCCTCTCGACACCTGTATGCTCGACGTTCGCTTCCGGGAGAAGTTTCAGGACGCCATGGCGGTCTTGATCAATGACCAGGAGCGCGCCGGGCTCGACATTTTAACTCACGGCGATCTTCACGTGGATGAAGATATGGCGGGCCGGGCGTGGCATCATTATCCGCTCCAGCGATGGGCGGGGTTTGAGGGCGATCATCTGCAACCGGAAGAGACCACTGCGCCGTGGCTCCACTATCCTCCGGGAACGCTGCTGAACGAGATCTACACGGGCTGGCGCTGGCCGCGAGTGGTGGACAAGATCGAGCACCGGCCGCTTGATTATCCAAAATTGTGGCGTCTCGCGCAGGCGAAGACGCGCAAACCTGTGCGGTTCGGAACCTGCTGCTCGCAGGTGATGGCGCTGTTCCTGGATATTCACACGCCGAAGTATCAGGACAAGCGCCAGGTGATCTGGGACATGGCGGAAGCGATGAATAAGGACCTGCTGGCATTGCGCGACGCAGGCTGCCGCTCGATCCAGATTGAAGAACCTACGTTCCACTTCATGGCGAATACCTACGGCAAGGATCATGACGAGGTGAAGTTTATGGTGGACGCGTTCAACCGCGAGGTCCAGGGGCTCGACGACGTGGAACTGTGGATCCATACCTGTTGGGGCAATCCGAATATGCAGCGCGTGATGGAGGACACCAGCTACGCCAACTCGATCGAAATCTATCTGGAGCGATGCCGCGGGGACGTGTGGACGCTCGAGATGAAGGACCGCGGCCAGAGGGATCTGGAACTGTTCGAACCATTCAAGCACGACCTGAAAAAGAAGATCTGCATTGGCGCGGTCAGCCATCGCCAATTGCAGGCGGACCGGCCGGAGGATGTTGCCGGCGAAATTCGCAAAGCCTTAAAACACATTCCGCCTGAGCGGCTGATCGTATCGAGCGACTGCGGCTTCGGCCGCCAGGGCGCGAATCGTGACATCGCGTTTTACAAAGCGAGCGCGATCGCGCAGGGAGCGAACATCGTGCGCCGGGAGCTTGGGCTGCCTGTGACTTACGTGCCCGCGGCGGATCCCGCGCTACAGATCGATGTCGTCCCGGGGCGGTCGGGACGCCCGTAGTGCCATGTGCCGGTCATTCCGACAGCAGAGAAAGTGATCTGTCCGCTTGCTTACGCATGGCGGTTCCGCCGCGACGGCGCGCCGGACCAGTCCACCGCTGCCTTAGCTCGGCATCAACACGGAACCGCCATGCGTAACGCATGCGGACCGGGCGCCGTAGTCTCCGCTGTCGGAATGACAGGGACACTCCGCTAGGAACCCTATTTCGTCACTGGAAGGTCACATTCGCCGAGTCGCTGCTTCCGTCGAGGAAATAGGCGAGATCGATTCCCGGAATGACGATCTGGTTCGACAACGGATTCGGCAGGATCAGGAGAACGGCATTGCCATTGGCGGTCGCATTCATCGTAGAGAGAATGTAAACCGGTATCGTAAAGGTTCCCTTGCCTCCGTCCTCGGCACAGGCGAAGTAGCTGCTGGGAACGAACACGTTGTTGGCGATGCCGCTGGGAGTATATCCGGCGATCAGGACATAACTACCGGCGACACCGCCCGTCCAATTCAAGGTCAACGGCTGGGTCCGGTCGACCGTCGCCAGCGAAGATTTATTCGAGATGGCGAGGTGATTCGCGACCGTGATCGCGGCACTGAAAGCCCCCACATCCTTCCCTCCCGACCCGGTGATTGTGTAAGTCCCCAGCGGAATATTCGGGCCAGTTAAGGACGGAGCGAATAACGCGTGATAGTGACCTTTTGCGGTCTCGGCTAACGTGAACGGGCCTGCCGGGCCGGTCAGCGAAAGAGAAGCTCCGGCATCGAGGCCCGCGCTCCTGGAGCCCAGTCCGGTGGGATAGGTGTGCGGGAGCACGACGCAGGAGCCGGGCACGGGTAACTGTGCGCTTCCGATGATGGCGACGAGTCCTTCGTTGGCGAAACTGCCGAATTCCGCCACCACGCCCTCCTGAGCCTGGCCGAGTTGAGCGGTCAACCGGATTTTCGTTTTCGCGTCGAGCGCCTTCCATTTGGAGGCGTACTTCGCCATGGCCAATCGAATCGCCCTGGGATTCCCGGTTGCGTAGGCGCGCATCAATCTCGCCACGTCCGCCTCGGGTACCGGAGTGTGGAGCGCGGCGGAAAGTCGCTTGGCAGCGGACGCCGTGAATGCCGAGCGGTTCCCGAGCGCGGTCGGGCCGATGCCAATGGCAGCTACCCTGACTGGTTGTCCGGCGGCCGCAGTGGTCAGAGTCGACGCGGGCGGCGTGGGACCGCTGTCGCTACAGGGCCCGCCCGATCCGTTGACGGACAAGGCAACCGTATTGCTGGAATTACCACCACTCACGATGTTCACGGGGACATTGCACCCGTTGGCAATCGCGGGCACATAGAAATCGACCTGATCCACTCCTCCGCAACAACCGGAGCGCCCAGCGTAAACAATTTGAGCGGGTTGACCGCCGACCCACACCTGCACGTTCGGGAAGTTCGGGAAACTTGTCGGCAGTTGATTGTCAGGACTGCTGATCGGTCCGATGCCCGTCGCCCAGGCGGTCACGATATCGCCGGGCTTCGCGGAATCAGCAAGGGTTTTCAGCGTGCCGTCGAGCGCGGTGAAAATCCCCGCGCCCAGGCCGTTGCTGGTAGTCGTGAAGATGCCGAGGGAACTTTCGACCGCGAGCACCCGGGTCGTGGAGCTGTAGGGATTCGTCAGCCCGTTGTAGGAAACGGCGATGGTAACCAGACCGACGGGAGTGTTCGAGGGAAGGATCGCGGCAACTTGCCCGTCCGAGGTGTAGACCATCGGACAATTGAGCGTAGTCGATCCGGCGGTGACCGTCACCGAGGTTCCAGACAGCACGTTGGGAAGTGGAAAGGCGGAGACCTCGACGAGAGTGGAGGGGCCAAGCGCGTAGCCGAAGACGACGAATAACGAGCCTTGCGCGATGGCTGTGCCGTAATCGGCGGAAGTATAGACGGAAAAAACCACCGGATCACCCGGCTGGCCCTGGAGAGCCGGCGACACCGCAAGCGTGGCCGAGCACACGAAACCTAGGAAGGAGAGTCCCCGCATTTTCATGTTTGGCATGGAATTGATGGCTTTTATCATATACGTTACAGCGTGACGAGTTGCGCTTGGTCCGCCATTTGCTGTATTTCTCCATTATGGGCAGCTTGTGGAAGAATGTTCGATTCGCGCTGCGCATGCTGGCGAAGAGCCCAGGTTTCACCGCGATCGCGATTCTCACACTCGCGCTGGGCATCGGCGCGAACACGGCGATATTCACCGTCGCCAATGCGTTGCTGCTTCGTCCGCTGCCCTACGAAAATCCGGATCAACTGGTCCGGATCGCAAGCGAGCGAGACCAGGCAAGCTATCTCTCGCTCCCGTATTTCACGGC
>JBEKOZ010000385.1:0-5309 GCA_049521275.1 Bryobacteraceae bacterium
GATTCGGTGAAGCGGCTGTTTACGCAAGTGGAGCGGGGGCAGGCTGAGAATTTCAAGCCGTCGGGCGTGCTGGCGGACTTCGTCGAAGTGGCCGATGCGGCGTGGGAGAAGGCGTGCGAGGCCTTCCTGCACGAGGAACTGGAATACGTGGTCGTCGGAGGATGGACGGAAGCGGAGCGCGGAGTGGAATTGATGCGCGCCGATGCGGACGGACGCGCCACGTTCCTGGTGCATCCGGAAAAGAGCGCGGCGTCGCCGCACGCTCCGGATTTGTCGAGCGATCCGGCAATTGTCGGGCGTTTGCGCGATACGCTGCGATTGACCAACGGATTCGCGCAGGCTCCGCAGGGGTTATTACCGCGGCTGGCGCGTTGTTTCCTGGTATCTGATCGCGGAGCGGCGCAGAGGCTGGCGACTTCGAATCCGGATTGCTATTTCCTGTTGCAGGATGGCGTGAGCTATCACGGGCACGCGGTGAGCGGCGGGCGGAAAACGGGCGGCGGTCCCCTTGCGCTGAAGCGCGAGCTACGCGATTTGATCGGACAGGTGGAGACGCGGGAGCGCGAACAGGAAGCTCTCACTTCCGAGCTGGAGGAGTTGGAGCGGGGCACCGCGCAAATGGCCGAGGATCTGGAGCAGCTTCGCGCTGTTTTACAGACGCGCGAAAAAGACGCGCTGGCGCTGGGTCACGAACAGCGCAAGCTGGCCGAGGAATATGCGCGGGCGGGAGCGCGGTTGTCGGTGGCGCGCCTGGAACTGGATCGTCTGGCCAAGGAAGACGCGCGGTCGCGGACGCAGAGGGAGCAGAGCCAGGCGCTGGTGGCGGAAAAGGAACAGGCCCGGTTCGATCAGGAAAAAGCGTTGGAAATTGAGCGCGGCGAGTTCGAACGATTGCAGGCGCATGCGCACAGCGTGGGCGAAGAACATGCGGCGCTACGCGCGGAGCTGGCCGGTTTAGAAGAGCGGGCGCGCTCTGAGAAATCGTCGCTGGCGCGGCTCGAGCAACAGACCAGGCAACTGGCGGCGCGGCGGGAGAATCTGGCGCAGGAGCTGGAGCGGCTGGGGGTCGAGAGGGCGCGGCTGCTGGCGGACAATATCGACCTGGATCAGAGGGCCGGGGAGCTGACGGAGCAGAGGGCCGCGGCTGCGGCGGCTGTCGATCAATATGCCGGGCAAGAAGCGGAGGGGCGGGCGGCGCTGGCTGCGCTCGATGAGGCGCTGAAAGGTTTGCGCATCGAATCGCAAGCGGCCCAGGAAAAGCGCACGGAGATCGAACTGGAGCTGGTGCGGAAACAGTCGGAGTTGAAGTACCTCGACGAGACTTCGCGCAAGGAGTTGAATGTCGGGGCGTCGGAAGTGGCGGCTTCGGAGGAAGTCAATCTCGACGAAACGGGTGTGGCGGAAGTGGAGCAGAAGTATCAGGACATGCGTGGGAAAATCGAGGCGCTGGGCCCGGTGAACACGCAGGCGCTCGAAGAATTCCAGGAGGCTTCGCAGCGGTACGAGTTCCTGAACACGCAGAGGCAGGACCTGCTCGACTCGATTCGCGATACGGAGAAAGCCATTCAGGAGCTGGATGTCGAATCGCGGCGGCGGTTCAAAGACGCGTTCGACGCGATCAACGATCATTTCCGCGGAATGTTCAAGACGCTGTTCGGCGGCGGGCAGGGCGAGATGCGGCTGACGGACGAGGCGAATTTGAACGAGAGCGGCATCGATATCATGGCGTCGCCTCCGGGAAAGAAGCTGCAAAACATCGCGCTGCTGTCGGGCGGCGAGAAATCGCTCACGGCGATGGCGCTGCTAATGGCGATTTTCCGGTACACGCCGAGTCCATTCTGCGTTCTGGATGAGGTGGACGCGCCGCTAGATGAACCGAACATCATGCGGCTGACGCGGCTGATCAAAGAGATGTCGGCGACGACGCAGTTCATCGTGATCACGCATGCGAAGAAGACCATGGAGGCGGCACAGGCGCTGTACGGAGTGACGATGCAGGAGCCGGGAGTGTCGAAGCTGGTGAGCGTGCGGTTTGAGGGGGCGGAAGAAGGAGTCAGGAGTCAGGAGTCAGAAGTCAGAATTCCGGTGGGAGTGGGTGGGTGAGGAATGGCAGCGCATGGCGCTGCCACCACGCTTCGCATTGCCGCGGATCTTTTTTGCCAGCGCTGCTGATAGCTGGACCGGCTTCGCCTCGGGCAATAATACTCGGCTGCAGCTCGGTCCGATTCGAATTTTGGAAGTGGCGCTTTGGCGCCCGAAAATTTCTGTTTCATCGTGTCTGCCTACTTGCGGCGGAATGAACGCCGGAAACCACTCGCGAAGACATTTGGGCTGAAACCGCTTCCTGCGGTCACGGCTCGGAAGCGCAGCGTGAAGATGGCTGCGGGCTGAAGAGGTCGCATGGACCGCTCCCGATGGTCGCGGCTCTAGAGCGCGGGGAACTCCCCACGACACGGTTTTCATTTAGGCTATGGACGCTCGGGCTGCTCTACGTGCACCGTTGCGCCTGAGGTCAGGGAGTCGGGGGTGTTGATGATGATGTAGTCCTGGGCGGTGATGCCGCTGGTGATTTCTACTTCGGTGCCGAAGTCGCGGCCTTGCGTTACGTGTACCAGCTCGGCGCGGTTCCCGTCGCGGACCACGGCGACCTGTAATCCCTGGGCGCGAAAAATCAGCGCCGTCACCGGCACCACTAACGCCGCGGTTGCGGCCGGCAGCTTCAGATGAACTTCGGCGTAGGCCCCCGGCATTAACGCGCCGGACGCGTTGTCGATATCCACTTCGGTCAGCAGCGTTCGCGTGGTGGGATCGATGGCGCCGGTATTGCGCGCCACCTTGCCCATGTAGTGCCGGCCCGGCGCTTCGGTCAGCGTGAGATCGGCATTCACGCCCGGAATCGCCGCCTGCGAATAGGCCTGCGGAACACTGATGAAGATGCGGAGCTTGGTGGTGGAGGAAATGCGGAACAGCTCCTGCGCCACGCCGCCGTTGCCTGAATTCACCAGTTGGCCGATGTCGGTGTTGCGCGCGGTGATCAGGCCGTCAAACGGCGCGTACACTTTCTCGAAGGCCACCAGTTGTTCCAGGTGCTTCATATTGGCGTTCATGGAATCGACCGTCGCTTTGTCGGCTTCATACGTGCCCACTGCGTTATCCACGTCCTGCTTGGCGATGGCATCCTTCAAAATTCCCAGGTCGCGATCCATGGTGATTTTCGCCAGCTTCAAGTTGGCTTGCGCGGTGGCGAGCTGGGCTTTCGCTTGCTCCAGCTGCTGGTCGACCTCGGGCGAATCGATTTCGGCGAGCAATTCTCCGGTCTTCACGCGCGTGCCGATATCGGAATACCATTTCTTCAAATAACCGCTGGTGCGCGCGTAGACCGGCGCATCGAGAAACGCCTGAATATTTCCCGGCAAGGCGATCTCCTCCCGCAGTTCGCCGCGCTTGGCATGGATCGCCGCGACGGACAGGACCGCCTGTTCGAGCGTCCTTCCCCGGACCACGGCCGCCGCGTTGATCCGCGAATGAATGCCGCGGATCACCACCGTCCCCGCGATCAGGACGGCGAGGACGACGATGAGAAGTATCTTGAGAGTGCGAACCATTTAATTTCCACGATTCCGGTGCATCAGGCTGAACACCGTGGGTACAAAGAACAGAGTAGCAACCGTCGCAAATGCCAGACCGCCGATCACGGCGCGGCCCAGCGGCGCGTTCTGCTCGCCGCCTTCGCCGAAGCCGAGCGCCATGGGCACCATGCCGATGATCATCGCGAGGGCGGTCATCAGCACCGGCCGAAAACGGACAAAGCCGGCATCGAGCGATGCCTGGAGCGCCGTTTCTCCGGCTTCCAGCCGTTCCTTGGCGAAGCTGACCACCAGAATGCTGTTCGAGGTGGCCACGCCCACGCTCATGATGGAGCCCATCAAGGCCGGCACGCTGACCGTCGTGTGCGTCGCGAAAAGGAACAGGACAATGCCCGCCAGAGCCGCGGGCAGCGCGGTAATGATGATGAACGGATCCAGCCAGGATTGAAAATTAACCACGATCAGCGCGTAGACCAGGACGATCGCGAGCGCGAGGCCTCCCAGCAATCCGTTAAAGGAGCTTTGCATGGTGTCGTATTGGCCGCGCATCAGGACCGTCATTCCGCGCGGCAGATTCTTGCGGTTCGCGTCGACAATTTTCGTGACATCGCGGCCAACCGCGCCCAGATCGCGATCCTGCACGGAACCGAAAATGTCGACCACGCGGCGGATGTTGTAATGCGACACGATGGCCAGCCCCGCGCCGCGATGCAGGGTGGACACGTCGCCCAGAATTTCAGGCCGGGCCGCGGTGCCTGCCGACGCCGTGATGCCCGACGCGGACGCGATGGGGATGTTGCGCAGATCGCTGAGCGAGGAAATCGCGAACTGCGGCGTCTGCGCCACCACGAAATAGCTGACGCCGTTGCGGGGATCGAGCCAATATGCGGGGCTGACCTGGGAGCTGCCGCTCAGAGAAATCAACGTGCTGTTGGCGACGTCGTACTGGGTAAAGCCGCTCTCCACCGCCTTGGTGCGGTCGACATCGATATGAATTTTCGGCTGATCGAAGGGCTGGTGCACGCGGAGATCGGCGATGCCGGACACGGACCTGATTTGCGCCATCAGGTTGGTGGCAAACTCGCGGCTGGCCTCCGAATCCTGACTGGCGACTTGAATATCGATCGGCGCGGGGAGGCCGAAATTCAGGATCTGGGTGACGATATCGGCCGGAGTGAAATAGAAAAGCACGCCGGGAAATTCGCGCGGCAGGCGGTCCCGCAGCTCCCGCACGTAGTCGTCGGTCGGCGAATGCTTTTCGGTGAGGGTCACCAGGATATCGGTGTCCATGGTTCCGATCGGCGCCGACGTGCTGTAGGACATGTTCAGGGAGCTGTAGGGAAGTCCGATATTGTTGATCAGGCTGGCGATTTCGTTGGCGGGAACGATGCGGCGGATGGCCGCCTCGACGTCGCTCGAAGTGCGGGCGGATTCCTCAATGCGCGTGGCCGTTTTGGTGCGCAGATGCAGATTGAATCGCCCGGCGTCGGTGGAGGGGAAAAAATCCTGGCCCAGCCAGGGCACCAGGAAAAATGTCGCCGCGCAGGCGGCCAGAAAGAGCGGAATAAAGATCGCGCGATGGGCGATGCACGCGGCCAGCATCCCTCGAAAGGAGTTGCGCATCCGCTCCAGCATCCGTTCAAAGGCGAGTTGCAGCCGCGCCGGGAGATTCCAGGCCGCCGGTTTGTGTTCCTCGTGCACATGCGGCTTGAACAGGTACAT
>JBEKOZ010000386.1:0-5278 GCA_049521275.1 Bryobacteraceae bacterium
CACTCCGGTCAGCGTTGCGCCCATTTCGAATCTTGTAAACCCCTCCGCCAGCGCTGCCGATTCGCAGGCTTCCAGCACTCTGGTTCCTATCCCGCGCCGCGCCCACTCCGGATGCACGAAGAATGCCCGGATCTTCGCCGCATCGCGCTCCGGGTCGAGGAGCGAGTCTTCCCTGCCCGCGCAGTGGTCGGCGCCGAAGAGGGTTTTTCGCTTGCTCCATCCTCCGCAAGCGACGATCGTCCCGTCGGCTTCGGCAACGAAGTAGGTCCCGTCCGCGATTAACTGGGTGTCGACCCCGTACACCGACGCCAGCGCGCCTTCGAGCTGCGATGGAGTGTAGTCCTGTGCCTGGAGCCCGCGCACAGACGAAGCGATGAGCGTCGTCAATGCGGGAACGTCCCCGGCCACGGCTGGACGGATGGTGAGGTTCATTCGGTGAGCAGTTTCTCCAGATCCAAAGGACGGGTGTACATCGCCAGACTGCCGTCCTGATGACGCGGCCAGCTATCCTTGGGGCGGTCGCAATAGAGCTCGACGCCGTTATCGTCGGGATCGCGAAGGTAGAGCGATTCGCTGACGCCGTGGTCGGCCGCTCCGTCCAGATCGACACCCGCTGCGATGACGCGGCGAAAGGCGTCGGCCAGGGCGGCTCGATTGGGATAGAGGATGGCGGAGTGATACAAACCCGTCGCGTGCGCCGGCGGAGGGGCGCCACCCAGGCTCTCCCAGGTATTGAGTCCGATGTGATGATGATAGCCGCCGGCCGACAGGAACGCCGCTCTGTCGCCCAGCCGCTGCACGATATCGAAGCCGAGCACTCCGTGATAGAAACTAATCGCGCGTTCGAGGTCCGCAACCTTCAGATGGACGTGCCCAATGCGGACATCCGGGTGAACTGCCATCATTCAAAACTAGCACTTTGCGATTGATTTAGAGGGGGTGCGAACAGGTGGGAAGCTACGGGGACCAACAAACAGCAAAACGGAACCGGGAGAGAGCCGCGGCTCCCTCCCTCTCCGGCAAAATAGGTTAAGTCTAGGAACCGCCGGTGCCGGCTGCGCCAGTCATAACCGAAGCGATCTTCGAGAAGATGATGCTGATGCTGCTAGCAACACCCGGCATAATCGCGCCAGCCGCGACGGCCACAAAACCCGCCATCAGAGCGTACTCGATGAGGTCCTGACCGCGTTTATCTTTCCAAATTTGCAACTTCAAAATAAGATTCTTCATTTTTCCTTTTGTCTCCTCTCCCTTAAGGGCCGCGGTAGGTTTCCTACCGCTGTATAGAAGGTATCATCGGCTAGCTGGCATTAGAATCAGGCTAACAGCCTAATGAGCACTGGAAAAGATCTAAGGTAGCTGCGTTTTGAGGCAGTTATCTTAAATTTAGGGTTACTTTCGTACTCCCCCAGTGGCCGGAAAAGTACCTTCCACGCCCATTCTTTCCTTGTACATACGCTATGCCGCATGCCCTGCGAGCTGATGGTCAATTTTGACGGGCGAAATCGCCCGGCGGGAGCTCCAGAACATGCCTGCCAGCATCGAGACCAGAGCCACAGGCATAAATGCGCTATACGGCGGGCCGGCTAATTCAAGAAAATACGGAATTGGCGTCAGAATCAGGGCGGTGGAGGCCCGCACGGGCACCCAATCGGAGGAGCTGAGCACCAGAATCATGACCGGAAACAGCATCAGGTCGTCGTCGATCATCGAATGGTAGCTCACCAGCAGACTGCAAACCAGGCTCGCGGCAAACAGCATCTCGTAATTGTCTGTCCGCAACGTCATCCATAGGAATACCAGGCAGACGAGGGCGACCAGCGTCGCTTCTAACCGCATGTCGCCATTCAAGATCGCCACCAGACCGTGCAAATTTGGCATGCCCCGCGCATCCGGATTAATCCATGGGTTGCGCAACACCTTGATCCACTGCCCCAGGGAGCCGGGGCCGTTCACGACCATTCCCAACGCGGTCAGCGCCGCGGTTCCACACAGGCCGCCACCAAGGGTTCGCCACCGCCGTTTCAGCAGCAGCATCACCGGTATGAATAAGAAAATATGAAACTTATAGGCGCACAGCGACAGCAGGAGACCGGCCGCGAAATCCTTATTCTTGCGGGTCAGCAGGATCGATCCGCCCAGAATTGCCATCATGAAGGAGGCATCCTCCCCGGCTAACAGAGTTGCCAGAAATGGGACGCTGATCGCCGCCAGGAAGGGCAGAGCCGGGCACTCCTTCGCAAACTGCGAAACGAACCAAAGATAACTGGCGAGCGACAGACAGGTGAACAGGGCGTAGGCGGTCAGATACGGTAACGCAGCAAGCGGCTTCAGAATCGCGGCGTAAAAAGGAGGCCGGATGTACATCATTCCCATGTCGTCGCCAACCAGGGAGCGGTTCAGCTTCAGATTGGCCTCCCGCGAGTATAGGTCCGGAGTTCCCGCGAGCTTCGCCCCCGCGTAAAAAGTCACAAAGTCATTCTGCCCATGGAACGCGATCTCGCGCCGGTGGTAGCCCAGGAGAAGCATGAACATCACCCCCAGGGCGACCGGTAGCCAGAACAGGATGCGCTTCATTCCCTTGAAAGATCGGCAGAAGTTTAAATGGCAATTAGCATAAAGTACCGGGTCGAAACGCCCGTTGAATGATAAAGATGCGATTCCGCGGCCTGATTGTCTTCCTGCTCCTGCTGATCCCCTCGGCCCTGTATGTCGCCAGAAATCGCGACGTGCCGGAGTTCGGCCGGATGCACGACGACGCGCTTCTCTTCACCTCGGCCAAGGGGCTCGCCGACGGGGAAGGCTTTCGTGTCCTGAGCCTGCCGGAGCAACCTGCCCAGACGAAATATCCCGTCCTTTATCCGCTTTATTTGTCGCTGGTCTGGAAATTGAATCCGCATTTTCCCGAGAATCTTTGGATCGCGCGTTTATTCAGTTGGATTCTATTAGTGATCTGCCTGGCCCTTTCCTGGATTTACCTGCGCAAGGAAGGTTTTTCGGAAGGGAGGACGATGCTGTTGGTCGCGCTTCTCGGGCTGAATCCGTACATGATTCTGTTCGGAACCAACACCTTTTCCGAAGTCTTCTTTATGTGCTGGGTGCTGGGACTTTTTCTTCTGGCCCGGCTAAAGGGAGTCCAGATGGCGATACTGGCCGGAGCCGCGGCCGGGTGCGCCTACCTGGCACGCACCGCCGGAATCGCGCTGTTGATCTCCATGCCGGCCTGGTATGTGTGGCGGCGCGAATCGCGGCGCGCGATCCAGTTTGCGGCCGGAATGCTTCCGTTCATATTGGGCTGGATGTGGTGGTCCCGCCAGCACATTCTGCATACCGCGGACCAGACGCTCATTTATTACACCGACTACGTGAAGATGGAGTTCCTCACGGTCGGTCTCGACAATCTTCACATCGTACTCTGGAAAAACCTGGACGGTCTGCTTTACGGCATGGGAGGGCTGGTGATTCCACAAGTGATCGGCCTGCTGCCGGTGAAGATTCTAACCCAGGTGGTGGGCGTCGCGATGATTTCGGGATGCGTGCGCCTGTTCCGGCGCGGCATCGCGGTGCAATATTGCTTTTTCGCGATCGTATCGTCGGTGATGCTCATCGGATGGCACTTTCCGCCCACGGAACGATTCGTGTTGCCGCTCTGCCCATTGTTGCTCGCCGGACTTCTGACCGAGATTGAACATATTGCGACGATGTTGCGGTCCGCTTTCCGGCACAACGACATGGGACAGCGCGTGGTGGCCGCTCTCATGGGCGCGGCGGTGGCGGCGATTCTGATCGGAGCGCTCGCCGTCGAATGTTTTATGTCCTTCGGGAATCTGTACGACTCCGCTGAGCAACGCCGGGCAAAGGTAACGGATCTGCGAGCCGCCTATGCCTGGATCGCCGCCAATGTGCCGGATTCTTCGAAGGTCCTCTCAAATGACGATCCGCTGCTGTATCTCTATTCGGGGCGCCGGGGCCATTGGGTGCCGATGGGTCCCCGCGCCTGGTACGCCAACGACCGTGAAAGCACCATCGCCACCTATCGGAACATCGCCGCATATTGCCGCAGCCAAGGCTTCGAATATTTCTATTCGAACACCGACGACACCAGCCGCTGGGGCGGCGATGCCGAGCAGGTCGAAGCGGTGCAACAGGCGATCGAGAAGAATCCGGAATTGAAGCCGGTATTCGCATCGGGCTTTGGCACCGTTTATAAGGTTCAGCCCCAGTAAGCGCGCCAATCAGGGAGCGCCGGCTGGTCCCAATAATTTGTTGAGCTCCGCTAAACGAGCGTCCAGTTCCTTGCGTAGTATTTCATAGCGCTCCGTAGCATCCCGACCGATTTTCTGATCGGTGCCGTTGGTCAGGCTATAGAGATACGTGATATGTGTCTGCAACTCCGGTTTACTGTACCGAATGGTCGGCGTAATGATGTGCGACGCCAGCTCCGTCAATTCCGGACTCTTTGGCGCCGCGCGGATTCTCGCGACCGCTTTGTTCACGTCGCTGACCAGGTCGCGAACGCGGATGTTGTGCTCGAACTGCTCCCGCAAATCGGCGGTGGTGACGCCGTCCTTAGTGATGCGGGGATCTTCAATCAGCGTGAACGATTGCGTGGCCGTCCACGATCCTGCGGTGATGCGGGCTGAGTATTTTCCGGGCACGGCCGCGGGCCCATTCGGCCCTTCGGGACGCTGCGCGCTCTGCCAGGGGCCGGGATAGCGAAGATCCCAGGTGAAGCGATGCATGCCGGGCTTGGCGTCGAGACGAACGACCGCGCCTCGTCCACCACGGCCTCCGCCGCCCTCTTCGTCTTCGCTGGGAGGCGCTTCCACTACCGCGGCCGAAGAAAACTTGCGGATCGCTTTGCCGGATGCATCGAGAATTTCGAGCGCAACTTCGCTCGGCGAGGAAAGGTAGTAATCGATCTGCGCACCAGTCTGCGGATAGCGGATGGATTCCGTGCTGATGAGTCCTTCGAACCCCTGCGCGCCCGGCATGCGAATCGCTTCGCGCGGCGCGAACAGCATGGGCTGCGCGCCCGTTCCGTCCTTGGCCTGATGCAAAGGCGTGAGATTGTCGAGAATCCAGAACGAGCGCCCTTGGGTCGAGAGAATCAGATCCTTGTGCGCGATCTTGATATCCGTCACCGGAGTAACGGGCAGGTTCAACTGGAAGCTCTGCCAGTGTGCGCCGTTGTCGAACGAGATGTAGATGCCGAACTCGGTGCCGGCGTAGAGCAAGCCGGGCCGCTCGGGATCTTCACGGACCACGCGGGTCGGTT
>JBEKOZ010000387.1:0-5270 GCA_049521275.1 Bryobacteraceae bacterium
AATTTTCAGATTCCGTGGGAAACCGCGCCGGGGCTTGCGATCCCCGTGCAGGTGACTTGGAATAGCGCGGTCAGCAATGTGGAGACGGTGACCATTGCATCGACGGCGTCTCCGTCTTTCTTCCTGAGTGAGTACGTGAACGGCGTCGCGTGGGTCACAGGCGCCGCGGCCGATGGATGCCCGACTCCGGTTTCCGAATGCGTGGTACAGGCCGGATCTTCCTATCAGCTCTGGGCCAACGGATTGGGGCCGATGACGTCGCCATTACAGGACGGTGTGCCTGCGCCGATCGCAGCTTTGCAGGTGCCCGGCGGACCATCCAGCTGCCAGCTCTTGATCGGTGGAGTGCAGGCGACGGTGCTCTATTGCGGCGTGGCTCCCGGCGAGATCATCGACCAAGTGAACTTCACTTACCCGGCGGGAGTATCGTCAAGCGCGCCCTACGTGGGCGCGACGCTGACCGTGAATGGCGCGACCATCCACTTCCGCGTTCCGGCGCCGGGTCAGTAAAATGGTCGGGATGAAACTTTTAGCCTGTGCCGCTCTCGCCGCTACGTCGACCTTTTCGCAGACGAGCCCGCTGGCCGATCGGGTGGGCAGTACCGGATTCATTCAGCTTCGCGCGGAGAGTTTTCGAACGCTGGAGCCACGCCAGAAAGAACTTGCATACTGGCTGGTGCAGGCGTCGATTGCGATCGATCCGATCATCTACGATCAGCTTTCGGCGTACGGAGTCCGCGAGAAAAGGCTGTTCGAGGAAATCGCGGCGCATCCCGCTGGAATCGATGCCGCGCGCCTGAAAAGCATTACCGATTTCGCCAAGCTGTTCTGGGCCAACCGCGGCAATCACAACGAAAACACCTCGCAGAAATTCCTTCCGGAGTTTACGGTCGACGATTTACAGAAAGCCGCGGAGCAGGCATTCCAGAACGGCGGCTTCCGTTCCTCCTACGCCGATCTGCCCGCGCTCGATTCCAAGGAGATGGTGACCCGGGAAGTTCTCGGACTGAAGGACGCGCTCTTCAACCCGGACTTTGAGCCGATGATGACCGCCAAGAGTCCGCGCGGGGGCAAGGATATTGTGCAGGCCAGCTCCAATACCTTTTATGGGCCGGGCGTGACGCTCGCCGATCTGGCGAAGATCAAGCAACACTATCCGCTCGATTCAACGGTGGTGAAAGGCAAAGACGGCCGCCTGTCCGAACAGGTTTGGCGCGCAGGAGCGGGAGCGGTTCCTCCGGGCAGGTATGCGATTTATCTCCAAAAGGCGATTGAGTGCTTCGAGAAGGCGCTCGCCGTGGCGGAGCCGGCGCAGGCCCAGGTGATCGGGGACCTGATTCACTTCTATCAAACCGGCGAGCCCGCGGACTGGCTCACGTTCGGCGGCGATTGGGTGCGCAATAACGCGACGGTCGACTTCGCCAACGGCTTTATCGAGGTGTATCGCGACGCCCGCGGGGCCAAAGGAAGCTCGCAGAGTTTCGTTACTGTGACCGACAAGCCGCTGACGGACACGATGAACAAGCTGGCCGAAAATGCCGCGTACTTCGAGGAAAAAGCTCCGTGGCTGGACGCCTACAAGAAGAAGTCGTTCACGCCGCCGGTGGTCAAAGCCGTCGAGGTGCTGATTGAAACGGGCGATTTCCAGGTGTCGACCATCGGTGACAATCTGCCGAATGAGAACGAGATTCACGAAAAATACGGAACCAAGAATTTCCTGTTCACCGCCAGCAGCCGCGCTTTCGATGAGGCGTCCGGGCATAAAAGCATTGAGGAATTCGGCGCGACGCCTGCGATCATCGACCGGAACATCAAGTACGGGCAGCAAGCGGAAGAGTTGCTGACAGCCTTGCACGAAGTGATCGGCCACGGTTCCGGGAAGTTGAGCGCCGCACTCACTAACGGCGCGGAGCCGTCTCTCAAAGAGTACTTTTCGACGCTGGAGGAGGCTCGCGCGGATCTTTCGGCTTACTGGAACATCTGGGACCCCAAGCTCAAGGAACTTGGCCTGGTGCAGAATCAGGAAGAAGTCGCCAAGGCCATGTATGACGGCGCGGCGTCGACCATGCTGCAACAACTGCGGCGCATTCCCAAGGGCGACACGATCGAAGAGGATCACGAGCGCGACCGCGCGCTGATCGCCAACTACATCATCGGCACCACCGGTGCGATCAAGATGTTGGTGCGCAAGGGCAAGACCTACGTGATGGTCGACGATTATGAACGGATGCACCAGGCGGTCGGCAAGCTGCTCGCGGAGCTGATGCGGATCAAGGCCGAGGGCGACTACGACGCCATCAAAATGCTGGTGGATAAATATGGCGTTCATTTCGATCCCAAGCTGCGGGATCAAGTGGTGGCGCGGTATAAGACGCTGGATATCCCGACCTATTGGGGCGGTCTCAATCCTCAGTTGACGGCCACGTTCGGAAAGGATGGGCACGTCATGAGCGTGGACATCACCTATCCACGCAACGCGGTGCGTCAATATTTGCTGTATGGATCGATGTATGACGAGGGGTTGAAGGCGAAAGGGAAATAAAGTTTGGGCACCGCTCCCTGCGGTCACGGCTCGGTAAGGCGGCGGGCGTCCGCGGAGCCTGGTCCGCATGCGGACTGACCGGGACATGCCACTAGTGTCGACGCGGCACGCACGAGTGCGTGCGCCACGACGTTACTGTCGCCAGAGAGCTGGGAGGCCTGATTTTGTCTCGCGGACGATCTGGATTACATCCTGCCGATGGAGGGCAACCAGTTCGTCATAAAGACGGCGGTACACGCGCGTCCGCACGGGCTCGGGCAGGGCGTCGAATTGACGGCTGTAGATCAGGTAACTGAGCGGATACCGGAACAAGCGGGTGTGCAGATCGAAGTCGCGCAGGCCGCGGCCATGGGAGTCGCGCGGGCCACGCTCGGGAAAGGTGCGGGTGAAGCTTGACACGCCTTCGATCGGCTCGCGCAGCGGAGCTTCGTCCTTGAACAACATGTAGCTGACCATGGCTTCGAGATCGGAATCGATTGGGCCTTCGCCGATCCGGGCCTTCCAGCCGAGCCTGGTGATGAGGTTGGTCATCTGCGTCTGATGCTCGAAGGTCATCAGCGCGACGATGTCGCTGACGGCGCTCAGATAGCCGGTGGGGGCGAACTTCATGGTCAGCGGATGAAGCTCTTCGGGCGCCGCGGGATCGGGCGCAACGGCGTTAGCCCGGTCGCGCTGCTCGCCGTGCGCGGCGTTGACGTACCATCCTCCCCAACGATCTTCGAACGCGGTTCTCTGATCGGTGATAATGGCTCCCGCCCGGGCCGGGGTTCCATCGGCGTTCGGAAAAACGGACCCCACGAAGATGCCGGGCACGCCCAGCGTCGAGGGGCCCTGGTGACACTTCAGACAAGCCTCGCGGCGCGTCAGGGATGGCTTTCCGCTCTGGTCCACTTCAAAAATATAGAACAGCACGCCGCGCACCGGGTCGACCGCGGCGACCTCCATTTTGTCGCTTCCGCGCACATAGCCCACGGCGACCTCGTCGTTAAAATAGATTGCGCGCGGATTGCGCGGCGAGATTTTCCCGGCCTGAAAGCTGGATTTCGAGAACACCAGAGCCTGCGAATCGGCGTTGATCCGAAAGTAGTCGAGCAGGTCCGCAAGGTATCTGGTACCGCCGGACCGAAGACTCAGCTTGGCTGCAAAATGAGCGGCTGCATCGTCCGACGGAGCGTCGAAGTAGCGGATCGACGGATGCGTCGCCGGAAGATTATCGAGGTAGACTTGCGCGCGGCAGGAGATCGCAAACACAACAGCGGCGGGGAGCGTGCGCAACATTTGATTCAACACTAACCGACTGGTGGAGCGGGTGCAAGGTCGCGCCACAAACACGATACAATCTGTTCTCATGGATGCCGATACCCTTATCGGTGGGCAGAATGCGCGGTTTCCGGAGACGCTTCATTCCGCGATCGCGGCGGCCGGCAGTGATGAGGCGGCGCGGCGGGGTCCCGGCCAGGAAGCGCTGGTCGCGGCCTATTGGAAACCGGTCTATCGTTACATTCGCGTCAAGTGGCGCCGGTCGAACGAGGACGCGAAGGATTTGACGCAGGGCTTTTTCACACGCGCGATCGAAAAACATTATTTCCGGGATTACGACCCGCAAAAGGGAACCTTTCGCACATTTCTGCGTGTCTGCCTGGACCGCTTTCTGGCCAACGATCATAAGTTCCAATCGCGCGATAAGCGTTCGGCGGAATTCGTTGCGCTGGATTTCGACGCCGCCGGACCTGAATCGCCTGACCAAATCTTTGAACGCGAATGGGCGCGCAGCCTGTTCGAAGACGCCGTCGACAGGCTGCGCGAGAACCTGCAGGCGCGGGGACGGGGCCTCTGTTTTGCCGTGTTCGAGCGCTACGATCTGGCGGAGGACCCGCCCGGCTATGATCAACTCGCACGCGAGTTTGGGATTTCAGGCGCGACCGTAACGAACTACCTGGCGTCCGCGCGGAGGGAGCTGCGCAGACTGGTGCTGGAACGGCTGCGCGTGGTCACCGCCGGTGACAGGGAGTTCCGCCGCGAAGCGCGGGCGTTATTCAAATGATCTCCGACCGGGTACTGGCGCGATTGAAAACGGCGGCCGAACTACCCGACCTGAGCGGGACGCGCTATCGCCTGATAGAGGAGATCGGCCGCGGCGGCATGGGCGTCGTCTATCTGGCGGAAGATCCTGAGCTAGGCAGGCAAGTGGCGATCAAGGTCCTGGACGATGGCCGCGAGGCGCGCGTGCTCTCGAGCCTGGAACATCCAGGCATCGTCCCCGTGCACGAAGCGGGCGTTCTGCCGGACGGACGCTCTTACTACGCCATGAAGCTGGTTCGCGGCCGGCGCCTGGATGCTTTTCTGGCGCAGACCACGCATCTGCCGGACCGGTTGCGCGTGTTTCAGCGGGTCTGCGAACCGGTGGCGTTCGCGCATGCGCAGGGCGTGGTGCATCGGGATCTGAAGCCCCAAAACATCATGGTCGGCGAATTCGGCGAGGTGCTGGTGATGGATTGGGGAGCGCCGGGGATGGGCACTCCGGCGTTCATGGCTCCGGAGCAGGAGGCGGGCGGGGAAGTGGATGCACGGGCGGATGTCTTTGCGCTTGGCCGGATGCTTGAGGTGATGCTGCGCGGCGAGAGTCGGATTCCAAAACCGTTGGCTTCCATCTGCCGCTGCGCGACCGAGGCCGAACCTTTGTTACGGTACGACGGAGCGCTTGCTCTTGCCGCGGACGTAGCCGCTT
>JBEKOZ010000388.1:0-5268 GCA_049521275.1 Bryobacteraceae bacterium
GTCCGTAGTGTCTGCGCCAGAATCGTCAGAGTCGGGTTCCCCGAAGGATTCTGGGGAAACGTGGAGGCGCCCAGCACGAAAAGATTGGACATCTGCCAGTGCTGGAGCCACGCGTTCACGACGGAGTTGCCTGGATTTGCGCCCGTAATGGTGCCGCCCTGCAAATGGGTGCTCCTGTATGTGTTGACATCGTAATGGCGCGGCAGCGGAAGTGCCATCACCTCGCGCGCACCCATCTCGCGGCCCACCTCGACCATCTTCGCCGACACGAAGGCGATCATATTGCGCTCGTTGTCGTTCCAGTCGATGGTCATGCGCAACAGCGGGTCGCCATGCGCATCCTGATAAGTGGGATCCAGATCCATGTAGTTCGTGCGGTATGCCAGATGTTCGCCGGAAATGCCTAAATTCGCCGCGCAATCGAACGCGTCAATGGCGGCTTTTTTCCATTCCGATCCCCAATTCGCCTTTACCGAAGGAGGCACCGTTCCGAAGCTGCCGATGGGCGGGTAGCCGCGCGACCAGGCTGCGATGTAGGCGCCGCGTATGAAATCGAGCGGCCCATGATCGAAGCAATCGCCATCCAGGTCGCGGATGGCGATGCCGCACGCTCCGGAGCCCATGAACCGGTTCAACGGACGATCGAAGAACAGCACCACGCCACGGGAATTCGCCTGGTGCGTGAGGTTGCGCCCGACCTGGCCTGTGCCGCGAGCGGCGTCGTACGCTTCGCCGATCTTCGACAGCAGCAGAAGCCGCGTGTTGTTCAGGGTCCACGATGCGAGCACGACCAGGTCGGCCGGCTGAACGATCTCTTCACCATTGGAGTCGACGTACGCTACGCCGGTCGCTTTGCCGTCTCTATGAAGCACGCGCCTGACATTCGCTCCGGTCCGCACGATCACGCTCTGTTGGCGCGCGATCACAGGCATCAGCGTGTTCGTCGGCTGCGCTTTGGCGCCCACCATGCAGCCGAAACGCTCGCAGAAACCGCAGTACTGGCAGGCAGGCCGGACAATGCCGTCCGGATTCCGGTAAGCCTGACTCAGATTGGCCGAGGGGCTCGGAAACGGATGATAACCCAGGGAGCGGGCCGCGTCGCGGAAAAGAGACGGGAAGTATCCCATTTTTTGTGCCGGAGTCGGATAGCCGGCCGAATGCGGACCCTCGAAGGGATCTAATCCCGTTGTTCCGGAAATGCCCAGCAGCCGCTCGGCGCGCGTGTAGAAAGGCTCCAGGTCCGCATACTTGATGCCCCAGTCCTGCATCGAATGATTCACCGGTAGCCGCGCGGCGCCGTAGCGTTCCACGGTGCGCGTGAGAATCTCGAAGCAGTCCGGCAAGATCCGCGGCGTGATCCCGTTCCAATGCTCGCCCGCGCCGCCGACGCCGGTCCCCGGCAGGAAACTTGCAAACTGCCGCACGGGAAGCGCGCGGTCTTTCGATGTATGCCGGAACGTGACGGTCTCTTTTGAGGCATCCTGCATCATGCGCAGGCGGATGGCGTAGTCCAGCTCATCCATGCCGTTGAAATAGTCGGCTGTCTTGCGCGGCTCGCCGCGTTCCAGCACCACGACCGACAGACCAGTGCGCGCGCCCAGTTCCTTGGCCATGAGCAGCCCTGCCCAGCCCCCGCCGACGATGGCAACATCCGCGCGGGGAAGGGTCTTCATTCGGCGTCCTCTCCCGGCTTGACCTGGCGCCCCACGACTTCGTTGAGACTGCGTGGCTTGGGGCGAAAAGGCTTCCCGTAGTGCTGATCAATATGGTCGCCCCAACTCATGTACGGGCCCGGATAGCCGATCGCCTGCCAGCCGATCATATCGGCGTTGCCGCCGTGGATCGGGTCCGAGAACATCCCCTCGATGGTGTGCTGGCGCAGCAGTCGAAAGAAATAGGTGGTCTCAATTTTTCGCAAGTTGGCATCCTGCCCGGCTGGTGTCAGCCGGTCAAAGTCCGGCCCCAACAGGACCAGCCCTTCGCGATAGACCTCTCGCGGTGTGGCCTTGCCTTGATACCCTTGCTCGGGTATTCCTTCCTCAAAAGGCGGCTGCGTATAGCGGTAGCGATCCCGTCCGTAGGGACCGGCTAACTGCCGGTCGATGTAGATCACCACGCCGCCCTCCGGCGCGCCGGGGCCGGTCGCGTCGCTTGGAAAGATCCGCGCCGCGGCGGCCGATACCAGGAGAGCTTCTCGCTCGTCGAAGAATCGCAACGGCACGCGGATCTTTCGGCCGCTCTGCGCGTGGACACGCATCGGCAGCCGGTCGAGAGTGAAGACCAGGAGTCCGCCGACGGCAGTCGCGGAGAACGTGAGAAAGTGCCTACGGCGCATGGGCCCGTTTCCCGGCCAGCATAACATAGGCGAAAAACTGAAAAGGCCTTTCAGCCGGCAGCCGCTCTCTCCGGAGCGGCTCTGTTCTTGCTACGAGCAAGCCTGCTTCAAAGCAGGCTGCCGGCTCTATAGCCCGCCCCACTGCTCACGAGTACGATTGGCCGATTTTGATAAAATGATGCCCGAGGAAGATCGAGATGAACCATGGGATTCCGGTGATGGCTTTGACGGTGGCAATGGGGGTCGCGCTATCGCAACCGCCTAAGCCCAACGCCGACCCCTACGCGAACAATCCCGATGCGGGGAAGACGCAATTCCCGCTGGCGGCTCCTGCCGGCAAGGATTCCGGAGCCATCACGAAGGCCCTTCCGGGAGGCGTCAATCAGGGAATGATCGAGGAGTCCAAATGGAAATACGGGCCGGCTTTTAATCCGCCGGCCGACGCAAAGATCTGGAATCCGGTGAAGCTCAAGATGATGCGCGGGGAGAAGGTGACGGGTGGAACTTTTTTCAGTTCCTCCGATCCATCCACTTACTGCGCCATGGCCAATGCCGGTTATGACTTCATCTGGACCGAGATGCAGCACAGCTCGCGGGACTGGGAGAACGTCGCAAAAATGTGGCAGGCGTGCCCGCACGCTAAAGCGGTCCCTGGGGTCCGCGTGGCCTATGCCGATGAGCGCGAGATTCAGCATGCGATGGATGCCGGGGCGCTGGTGATCGTCATCCCCACAGTGAGGACAGTGGAGGAGGGAACTGCGGCACGGGACTGGACTTACTTCCCGCCGCTCGGCAAGCGCAGCCAAGGCGGCGGTCAAGCCTTTTCTCCCGACTTTTGGGGCAATGTGCCGGGCGGCTATCGCAACACGATTAATGACAACGTGGTGCTGATCGAAATGATCGAGACGGTCGGCGGTGTGGCGAATGCGCGCGAGATCGCCGCGATTCCGGGCGTCGATGCCGTTTTCGCGGCCAGTGGAGATCTCGCCAATTTCTCGGGCTACAAGCAAGGCGATCCAGATTACGAACGCCTGATTAATGCGGTGCACGACGCAGCCCTCGCAGCCGGGAAACGCTTGTGCGGTCCGTTCGCGTGGCGCGACCGGCCGGATTTCACCTGCTTCCAGAATGGGAGTGAAGTGGTCGCCATTGGTCGCGGCGTGGCCGCCGAACTCGGTCCGCTGAAGGATACGCAGGCGAAACCCGAGGTTGGACCATACGCCCCGAAGAAGTAAATACTGCGACGGAGAACCGTGCGCCCCTCTACCGTAGGATTACGGGCGAGCGGTATGTGCGTTCGTCACCATGGCGCGGCCCGCGCCCGCATACACTCCGGCGGGACTTTCTGCGAGGCTTATCGCCGAGTAGTCTCGTCTAACAGCCGGCATCGGGCGAAATCCGTTAAGCTCGATGCGCCCGCCGCTCTTGCCATCGCCTTCAATCGGTTGTGCTCGTCCTCGTTGAGGCGAAAGGTCACGAGCCTCGGCTTGGGCTCAGCCGTTGGCCTTGGCTTGGGTTTTGCCTTTGGCCTGGGTTTTTTTATGCCGTCAAACGCCTCGGGGCCTAAAGTACGCCACGCGGTCCGCCATCGACGGAGTTCGGTGGGGTCCACCCTATAAGCGCGGGCCACCTCCTTCGAGGGAGTTCCCTCCTCCACCCGCTTGACGGCCGCTTGCTTAATTTCCTTTGTGAATTTCCGACCTCCGGTCCGCAGAAACGCCTGAGGACCTAAATCCCGCACTTCGTCGCGCCACCCGCGGACCACGGCGGGGTCGATATTGTGGGCACGGGCAACTCGCCTCAATGGCGTCCCCTGTTCGATACAGCGAACAGCAGCTTCTTTAAATTCTTTCGTGAATTTACGATATGCCTTTCGCGGAGCACCGGCTTGTTTTGACCCTTTCATCAGTTCAACGTGTAGTGTGCTTCCAAACCCGCGGTCAGTACGCCCCCCGAGCCGTGGCGACCGCAGCCACCGTCCGCGCCAGAATATACAAATCGAGCCAAGGCGACCAGTTGCGGATGTAGTACGTGTCGAGATAAACGCGTTTCTCATACGCGAGATCGTTGCGGCCCGAAACCTGCCACAGTCCGGTAATTCCCGGCCGGACCTGCGTGTAGAGATCGTAGGCGTCGCCATAAAGACGGATCTCATCGGCGACAATGGGACGCGGCCCCACTACGCTCATGTCTCCCAACAGGACGTTCCAAATCTGCGGCAGTTCATCGAGGCTGGTGCGCCGCAAAAAGCGCCCGACGGCAGTCACGCGTGGATCGCTGCGCAGTTTATGATCGCGGTCCCACTCATCGCGTAGCGCGGGATTCGCCTCCAGATGGCGGGCCAGCACCTCGCCCGCGTTGCGCACCATCGAGCGAAATTTCCAGGCGGTGAAGGTGACGCCGTTGCGGCCGTAGCGCACCTGGCGATAAAACACCGGCCCGGCGGACGTGAGTCTGATTGCTGCCGCTATCAGGAGCACGAACGGTAAAGCCAGTGCCGCCGTGGCGAAAATCAGCCACAAGTCTACTGCGCGCTTCACCGCGCGCGCTCCCGGCATCAGCAGCCTCTGCCGGAACTCGAGGCCGATCACGCCGCCCAGATCACGCGCCTCCACCCATAAGCTCGAAAGGCCGCTCAATTCCGGCACAATCGTGACGCGCCGGAAGACGCGGCTGAGTTCGCCATATCCCCTGGCGAGTTCGCCGCCCGGAGTACCCACGAGGACGGCATGACGGATGCCCAGCGTTAGCGAGGCAGCCGGCGCGTGGCGCGGATCGTCGAGAACCAGAACCGGCCGCAGCCCCAGCTCCGGCCGTTCCGCAAGGGATCGGGCGACGGCCCTCGCCGCATCCGCAGCGCCGATCACGACGACCGCATCTCCCCACCACGGACGCCTCTTTAGCGAGCGCCTGATCAGCGCGCGCATCAGCGG
>JBEKOZ010000389.1:0-5237 GCA_049521275.1 Bryobacteraceae bacterium
GTTCCTGAAGTCCCGAGGCGCCCGCGCCTGACAGTCTCACTTCGAAAAATAGCTGCGCACCGGGACCGGCGCAGCCGATCCCTTGATCGCTTCCCACAAAATCGCGTTCAACTCATCATCATCCGCCAGATCCGCGTCGCTAAAATCCATCCTCGCCGACCGCCCCGCCGTCGCCGACTTCACCGGATTCTTCTCCGTCAACGAAATCCTCGGCCTTGCCGCTTCATAAGGAGCCATGTTCGGCGCGCTCGCGAACGCCATCGCCAGCGGTCTCGCCCCCGCGTCGAAATGCGTCAAGGGCCGCAGCCCGAGAATCAACTCCATCGTCCGCAGCACCGACGACTGGTTGTACATGGAACCGTCGATGATCCCCCTGCGCGTGTACGGCGACAGCGCGAGCAGCACGGACCGGTGCGAGTCCACATGGTCCGGCCCATTTTGCGCGTCGTCTTCGATCACGAAAATCGCGGTCTTCGCCCAGAATTTGCTCTTCGACACGCCCTCCACCAGCAGCCCCAGCGCATAATCGTTGTCGGCAAATGAAGAGAGCGGCGCCACGTGGCCCGCCGCCGTCCCCGACGTGTGATCGTTCCCCAGCCGCATCACGATAAACCGCGGCATGTTGCCCGACGTCTCAAATTCCTTCAGCTCGCTCAGGAAAACCTTCGCCCGTTCGACATCCGGATAATCGAGATCGAAGCCCCGGTAATGCGTATTCGTAATCGACTTGAGCGACGGGTCGCGCACTCCGTCGATCTGCACGCCGTCGCTTCCCACGGTCTTGCGATTGTTCGCCTGGTGCCCGTAATTCCGCACCGTCAACCCCGCCGCCAGTGCGTTGGTCCAGATATAACCCGCCGGCGGCGAATTGGCCGGTTCCCCGCCTTCGTAATCGTAAAAGTTTCGCCGCTTCGCATAGCTCGACGGCCAGAACTTTTGCGTGTAATCCGGAGCAATCCCCGCCATCGCCCAGTTGTGCCCGTCCGCGCTCACGTCCGCGTTGACGTAGAAATTGTCGAACAACACGAACTCGCGCGCCAGCTTGTAATGATTCGGCGCAGCATTCTCATCGAACAAATCGAGCGTTGGATCGCTGTTCCCTTTCCCCAGCTTGCCCAGCACCTGATCGTAGGTGCGATTTTCCTTCACGATATAAATCACGTGCTCGATCGGCGACGGCCGGCCCGGCTTGGTGTAAATCACGTTATCGTCGGCGATCTCCGCCACATCCAGCTTCGAATCGTTATAAGGCGAAAGCCTCTGCGTGGTCTTGGTATACTGCTCCAGCGTTTCCTCGGTCAGCGGCGCGATCACGGACATCGTGCCCGTCTGCAAATTTCCCACGTAGTCGCGCCGCGGATCGCCTCCGCCTTCAATCGCCGGCGCGCCGAACGGTCCCGGAGCCTTCGGATTCGGATAGCTCTGCAAACCCCGCCCGTTCAGCACCAGGATTGTCCCGTCCCGCAAAACCCGCGCCGCCGTCGGATACCAGCCCGTCGGAATGAACCCCACCAGCCGGCTCTTCTGTTCGGAAATATCGGTCACCGCCACGGCGTTCGCATCCGAGCACACCGTGAACAAGGCTTTCTGATCCGGCGAAATCGCCAGCGCCGTCGGGGTCATGCCTAGCGGATGCCGCGGCGTCAGCGCGACGTTCAGCGTCTCGATCAGCTTCAGGTCCTTGTCCTCCTCCACGTTCACCACGAACACATTATTTGTATTGGCCGCCGCGACGAACAGCCGCAGCGTCTTCTCTTCTTTCTTCACCGGCTTCTTATCCCCATCCGCGTCGGCCTCATCGACTTCGGGATTCCGGTCGCTCAACACCATATCCGTCGGATGCGGACCCATCCGCACGCGCGCAACCTCGGTGCCGGAGGAAGTGTTGTACTCATACACCGTCGCGTCGGCCCAGCTCGAAACGAAAAACGTCTTCCCGTCGGGATGAAACAAAATTCGATACGGCCTCCTTCCCGTCTGGTAACGATCCAGAACCTTCCCCGTCCGCACATTGATTGAGACCACCTGGTCGTGATACAAATCTGCCGCCAGCATCAACTGCCCGTCGGGCGACACAGCTACGTCGCCGATAAAATCCCGCACATTGCGCGGCGTCTCCGCGGCAATCTCGAACTCCCGCGCCGGCTTCAACTCCCCGGCCGTCGAAAACGAAAACTCGAACACCCTGTACTGCGACCCTCCGCCCACGTACACGTTTCTCCCATTCGGCGCGAACGTCAACCCCAGCCATCCGTCCGCCACTTTCACCCGCGACAGCTCTTTTTTCGTTTCCGCGTCGATCACACTGATGCTCGGCGGCTTGTATCCTCCGTTCAGCACCAGCACATATCGCCCGTTCGGCGAAATCGCCGACGACATCGGCAGCGTGTCCAGCGGAACCTGCTCGCCCACCGGCGCGATCTTCCATCCGGTCGGCAGCAGCACCGTTCCATCCGCCTGCCTGCCCACCGTTTCCCTCCCCGACGGCTGCGACCCCAGCGCCATCGCGAAAATCAGCACAAACAGAAAACTCAAGATTTGTTTCATTCGAAAAACCTCTGCGCGATGGGAAACCTCCGCCCGATCCCGAACGCCTTCGTCGTCACCTTCAGTCCGGGCGCCGCCTGCTGCCGTTTGTATTCGTTGCGATCCACTTTGTTGACGATCTCCTCCACCAGCGCCACCGGCAGCCCATGCGCCTCCGCGATTTGCTTCGGCGTTTTGTACTGCTCGATATAATCTTCTAATATCCTGTCCAGCACCTCGTATGGCGGCAGTGAATCGGTATCTTTTTGATCCGGCTTCAGTTCCGCCGACGGAGGTTTGGTGAATACGCTCTCCGGAATCGCCCCGTCATGCCGTTGGTTCGCGATCCGCGACAGCGCATACACCATCGTTTTCGGAACATCGCTGATCACCGCGAGCCCCCCGCACATATCGCCATACAAGGTGCAATAACCCACCGCTAATTCGCTCTTGTTGCCGGTCGTCAAGACCAGCGCGCCGCTCTTATTGGACAAAGCCATCAGCGTCATGCCGCGTAGGCGCGATTGCAGATTCTCCTCGGTCACATCCGGTCCCTTGCCGTGAAATGCCGGCGCTAAAACACGCGTTAAATGATCATAAGTGGACGAAATCTGCACTGTTTCGAAGCTTATTCCGAGTTTATTCGCCATTTCCCGCGCATCGCGCACGCTATGATCCGAGGAGAACGGACCCGGCATCGCCACGCCTGTTACGTTTTCTTTTCCCACCGCCTCCACCGCAATCACCGCCGTCAGCGCCGAATCGATGCCGCCGCTCAGCCCGATCAAGACCTTCGAAAACCCGCATTTGCGAATATAATCCCGGGTTCCCAGCACCAGCGCCTGATAAACAGCTTCGCACTCGTCCGTGAAATCTTCGTGAAGATCGCCCGTCATCACCAGGTCCTCTGCAAAGGATCGCGCCGAGGCCACGATTTCTCCACTCCCGTTCATCGCAAAACTCGACCCGTCGAACACCAGTTGGTCGTTGCCGCCCACCTGATTCACATAAACCACCGGCTTCGCATAGCGTTTCGCCGCCGCGCGATAGATGCCGCGCCGAATTTCCCGCTTGCCCATATTGAACGGCGACGCGTTGATGCAGATCATGATCTCCGCCCCCGCGCCAAACAGCTCCTCCACCGGATCGCGTTGATACAACCGGTGTTTCCAGTAGCGCTTGTCGTTCCAGGCGTCCTCGCAGATGGTCAGCGCCATCGGCTGGCCGCGTAGCGTGAACAGATCCTCGCGCTCGCCCGGCCGGAAATAGCGAGCCTCATCGAACACATCGTAATTCGGCAGCAGCATCTTGCTCTGTCGAAAAACGATCTGTCCCCGTTCGAGCACCGCCGCGCTGTTCAGCGCCCGCTTCCCGGTCTCGGCCTTCGATCGCGCGACGTATCCGCAGATCACGCTCAGATCGAGCTCCGCGGTCTCGCGCCCCAGGCGTTCCAGCTGGCGCTCGCTGGCATCGAGAAAGCTTGGCTTCTCCACCAGGTCGCGCGGAGGATAGCCGGTGAGCGAAAGCTCGGGAAACACCACCGCTTCGGCGCCGCGGCCGACCGCCTCGCGCGCGGCCCGC
Source organism: Bryobacteraceae bacterium (assembly GCA_049521275.1). Classification (GTDB taxonomy): domain Bacteria; phylum Acidobacteriota; class Terriglobia; order Bryobacterales; family Bryobacteraceae; genus Palsa-187. The sequence goes on from JBEKOZ010000389.1 coordinate 4,108, forward strand.
GTCATCCGGTTCACGTTACCCGAAAGGTCCCCGACCGTGGGATTGATCTGCGCCAGAGCAATGCGCATTGGAATCTTATATTGTAGCGAGTATGCCGCTCGACCCCGATATCGCCATGCTGATCACCGAGATCGATGCCAATGTCAGCCACGCCGAATCGATCACCCACGGACTCACCCAGGAACAGTTCGCGTGGCGTCCCGCGCCGGGCCGATGGTCGATCGGCGAATGTTTCGCGCACATGAACATCACCAATGGCATCGCTCTCCCGGCCATTGAAACCGGCATCGCAAACGGACGCGCCAACCGAAAGACGGGAGAAGGCCCGTTTCAATACGGATTCCTGACCCGCAAATTCATCGCCAGCCAGGAGCCTCCGGTTAAGAAGAAATTCCGGGCTCCCAAGGCTTTCCTGCCTGCGCCCGCAACGAACCTGGACGCGACGCTAGCCGAATACCGCCGCATCGAGGGTGAGTTGAAGCGCCTGACCAGGGATGCCGACGGCCTGCATCTGTCGCGCGTGAAAGTCACGATGCCGGCCTTGCCCGCGGCATTAAGAGCCATCGTAAGACTGCCGCTCGGCGGCCAGCTCACGTTGACCACCACCCACGATCGCCGGCATCTGTGGCAGGCGGAGCAGGTCCGCAACGATCCAAATTTCCCGTCGTAGCGTCATTCAGTACACCTCACTGCGGTGCGCAACGCCCGTGATTGTGATGACCTTCGCTTGATCGTCGACGATGTACAGCACGCGCCAATCGCCTATGCGAATGCGCCACTGATCCTTGTAGCCCCTCAGTTTTTTGCATCCCGCGGGCCGAGGATTGTCCGCCAGGGCGAGGATCTTGCGATCTATCCGGGTGAACAGCGTATCCTCGAGCGCATCTAATTCCTTTTGCGCCGACTGTTTGATTTCGAGGGAGTATTTAACCACGTGGGCGAGTCCGCTTTATGCGGCTTGATCGGTATTGCTCGTAAGGAATGCCCTTTTCCTTCCGGCGCGATTCTGACACGAGACCATCCCAGAAGTCCTCCCAGATGGCTCCGTGTTTCTTCAGGTCGATGAGAACACCAACCTTGCGCCCTTTCTCATCAGTGACAAACTGGATTCCGCTCATAATTTCATTTTC
>JBEKOZ010000390.1:0-5236 GCA_049521275.1 Bryobacteraceae bacterium
GCCTCCCGAGGGAGGGATCGCGCTGATCCGCACTGGCTGGGGCCGTCACTGGAGCGATGCGAGGCAGTTCATCACGGGCGGCAGCGGCGCGGCGGTGCGCGGTCCCGGGCCACGAAAACCAGGCTCCCAGTGGCTCAGCAAGCACGGGATTTTCGCGGCGGGCAGCGACACGGTGGCGTTTGAGAGCGTGCCGTCACATATGGAGGTGCATGTTCACCTGCTGGTGGAACGCGGCATCCACATTATCGAGTGCCTGAATCTGGAATCGCTGGCCGCAGCGGGCGTGAAAGAATTTCTGTTCGTCGCATTGCCGTTGAAGATTCGCGGAGGAACGGGATCGCCGATACGGCCTGTGGGCGTGGTGGATTAGCGTTTACGGAGTCTGCTCTCCACTCGCTTTCGCCGACTTCAGGTATCCGTAGAAGCCGAGATCCTCGCCAGTCAGCAGCTTTGTCGCGAAGATGATCTGGCCGGTGTGCATCGAAAAATGCTCGACCACGTGATAGATCGCTTCGAGCACCGTCACCTGGTAATGTTTCTGGATGGTTTTTCGCTCGGCGAGTTTGGCATGAGGCAGCGCGGCAAGAAGCGCGACTGCTTCCTCGACCGTGGCCTGGAGGCGCTCCAGGGCATGCTCGCCTGATCGGGCAGCGAATTCGCTGTCCCGGTCACGATGATCTTCCGCGCCGCCGACGCCGCATATAATCCACTGGCGCACATTGCCCGCGAGATGCAGCACCAGGTTGCCGACGGCGTTTTCGTTCGCCGCGCCGCGGGTCCAGATCTGCTCCGGCGTCAGCCTGGCGACGCAGGTTTCGATGCGCCCGCGCAGTTGCGTCAGTTTCTCGCACGAAAATCTTAAGAATTCCGCTTCATTGGACATACATTCATTGTGCCGCAACGGGCGCGAGCTTCATGCGCCAGCCGGCGGCCAATCCTCCGATCATCGCCGCGGCCGCGATGTTCAAGGAAGCGCGCACACCCACCTGCCGCGCGATTTCTCCCCACACGCCGCTGCCGACTGCCAGCGAACCTTGAAAGACGAGCAGATAAAACGCCAGCGCCCGGGCGCGCATCCACTGTGGCGGCGTGGTCTGCGCGCAGACGTTGAAGCTGGACATCACCGTGAGCCACGCGATCCCGCCGACCAGCATCGCCGGGACGGCGAGCGAAAATGTTTTCGACTGCGCGAGTCCCATGGTCGCGATCGCGAACAGGACCACGCCCACCGCGACGATATTGTCCACGGAGTAGCGCGACCGCAATGGCGCCAGCACGGCCGCGCCGATCACCGAGCCGGTACCGAGGCAGCCCAGCAGGATTCCGTAGCCGAGCGAGGTGCTTTTCATTTCATGGCTGGCCACCACCGGCAGCATCGCCCACAGAGCGCTTGCGGCCAGCGAAAACATTCCCGCGCGCAGCAGCACGGCGTGAAAGGCTCGCGCGCCGCGCACGTAGACCAGGCCTTCGCGCATCGCGTCCCGGAAGCGGGTGCCGGGTTCGCGCACGGCGGGCGGGCGCTCCTTCCAGCTCCACAACACGACGATCACGCCGAGAAAGGAAACCGCGTTCGCCACGAACACGGCGCCCGCTCCGGCGGACGCCATCACGACGCCTCCCAAGGCCGGACCCACGGCCCGCGCGATGTTGAATCCCACGGAGTTGAGCGCGACCGCGGCTGGGAGTTCCGCGCGCGGCACCAGTTCCGGAATCGCCGCGGCCCAGGCGGGCCCGTTCATTGCCGATCCTATGCCCAGCGCGAAAGTCATGGAGAGCAGCCACCAGGGGCCGATCTGGTGCAGCATCACCAGCACGCCGAGCAGCGCGGCCACGCCCAGCATCCACGATTGCGTGAAAATCAATAGCTTTCGGCGGTCGACTAAATCGGCCATGACGCCGGCGGGCAGGCCCAGCAGGAACACGGGAAGCGTGGTCGCGGTCTGCACCAGCGCGACCAGGAGCGGGGAGGCGGCGAGCGTCGTCATCAGCCACGACGCGCCCACCGTGTGCATCCACGTGCCGATGTTCGAGGCCACGGACGCGATCCACATGGCGCGGAACAGGGAGTGTTTCAGGGGCGACCACGCTCTCAGGGGCGCCCCTCCGTTCGCCATCTGGTTACGGCGCCACGCCGCGCGTTTCGGCTACCAAATTCGTGGCTCTGAGCAGCGATTCGAAGGTCCCGGCGTCGGTCCACCAGCCATCGAGAAAGGCGAAGCTCATCGAGCCTTCGCGAATGTACGCGTTATTGACGTCGGTGATTTCCAGTTCGCCGCGCTCCGATGGCTTGAGCGTGCGGACCTTCTCCCAAACGGTTTCGTCGTACAGATAAATGCCTGTCACCGCGTAGGAAGACTTGGGCTGGCGAGGCTTTTCTTCGATGCCGATGATGCGGTCGCCCACAAACTCTGCCACGCCGAAGCGTTCGGCGTCGGGGACTTCTTTGAGCAGAATTTTCGCGCCGGTTTTCTGCTTGCGAAAATCCTCCACCGCGCCGCGAATGCTCTTTTCGACGATGTTATCGCCGAGGATCACGCAGATTTTTTCACCGGCGGCGAAATGTGCGGCGAGGCCCAGCGCGTCGGCGATGCCGCCTTCGCCTTCCTGGTAAGTGTAGTTGATGTGGGAGAGGCCGAACTCCTTCCCGTTGGCCAGCAGGCGCAGAAAATCGCCGGAGCTGCGGCCTCCCGTGACGATCATGATGTCGTCGATCCCGGCGTCCACCAGCGTCTGGATCGGATAATAGATCATCGGCTTGTCGTAAATCGGCAGCAGATGTTTGTTGGTAATTTTGGTGAGGGGAAACAGGCGGCTACCCGTGCCGCCGGCAAGAACGATGCCTTTCATGTGTCCTTTCATCATGCCACGGCATGTAGACTGGAAATAATGGCTTCCCAACTTGTTACCCGCGCCATTCCGCTGCTCGATCTGCGGCGCCAGTTCGACCCCATTCGCGACGAAGTGATGCGGGAGGTGGCGCGCGTCATCGAGTCGCAGCGCTTTATTCTGGGCGAGGATGTCGAGCGGTTTGAGCGGAATTTCGCGGCCTATTGCGGCGCTGCTCATGGGATCGGATGCGCCTCTGGCACCGATGCGCTGGAGCTCGCTTTTCTGGCGCTCGATATCGGACCGGGCGACGAGGTGCTGACCGTTCCGTATTCGTTTTTCGCGACCGCGGGGGCGATTCTTTCGGTGGGCGCGAAGCCGGTGTTCGTCGATGTCGAGCCGGATACCTTCAATATGGATGTCACGAAACTGGAGCCCGCGTTATCCGCTCATCCGAAAATTAAGGCGATCCTGCCGGTGCATCTCTACGGCGCCTGCGCCGATATGGACGCGATTCTCGCCGTTGCCGGATCGGTTCCAGTGATCGAAGACGCCGCGCAAAGTCACGGGGCCGAATATAAAGGACGCCGCGCGGGGTCGATCGGCAGGATCGGCTGCTTCAGTTTTTTCCCCACCAAGAATCTGGGCGCATTCGGCGACGGAGGCATGCTCACGACGAATGACGACGAGATCGCGAAGAAGCTGCGGGCGCTCCGCGTGCATGGAAGCGTCGCGAAATACACTCATCAGTGGCCGGGCAAGAATTCGCGGCTCGATGCGTTGCAAGCCGCGGTGCTGGACGTGAAGCTGCGGTACTTGGACGACTGGAGCGCGGGACGCCAGCGCAACGCCGCGCTTTATCGCAAGTTCCTCGCAGGATCGGACACTATTCTGCCCCAAGTCGCCCTCTATCAGACGCGTCATATTTATAACCAGTTCGTGATTCGCGTGCGGGAGCGCGACCGGCTTCGCGCGTGGCTCGCGGAGCAGGGCGTTGGCACGGAGGTATACTATCCGCGCGCCCTGCACCTGCAACCGGCGCTCGAAGGGTTGGGGTTCAAAGAAGGCGATTTCCCGGTGAGCGAGCAACTGTCGAAAGAAACGCTGGCGCTGCCGATTTTCGCCGAGGCGACGGAGGCCGAAATTCGAGCGGTCGCGGAGCTGATAGTCTCGTTCTCCTGACGCTTGTGAAGAGGTTGGCGTATCCACTACCAGTGGTAGTATCAAATCCATGATCGCTCGACGCTGGTGCCTGATTTGCCTGTTCGTTTTCGTAGTGTTTGCGCAACAATATCCAGCCAGTCTGCTTTCCGGATTGCATTGGCGCGACGTGGGACCGATGCGGGGCGGGCGCTCGTTTGGCGTTGCCGGGCATGCCGACCAGCCCGATACCTTTTACTTCGGCTCGGTGGGCGGCGGCGTGTGGAAGACTGAGAATTCCGGGCGCACCTGGCTCCCGATCTCCGATGAGGGCATCCCCATCGGCTCGATCGGCGCGATTGCGGTGGCTCCGTCGAACGCCAATATTGTCTACGTCGGCACGGGCGAGCCCGATATTCGCAGCCAGCATTCCTATGGCATCGGCATGTACAAGTCCATCGATGCGGGCAAAACTTGGAGTCATATCGGCCTTGAAGCGACGCGTCATATCGGACGCGTGGTCGTCGATCCAGGGGATGCGAATCGCGTTTATGTAGCGGCGCTCGGCGACGTCTATGCGCCCAACTCCGATCGTGGTCTCTATCGCACCACCGACGGCGGCAGGACCTGGAAGAAAATTTTATTCAAAGCCGGCGATCCCGACAATGTCGGCGCGATTGACGTGGCCATCGATCCGAAGAATGTGCGCGTGCTCTACGCTTCGCTGTGGGCGACCCGGCGTCCGCCATGGTCGGTCTACGCGCCGTCCAATATGCCGGGCGGCGGACTCTACAAATCTTCCGACGGTGGCGACACTTGGACGCAATTAACCACCGGCTTGCCGGCCGACCAGTTTGTCGGGAAGATCGGGATCGCGGTTTCGCCCAGCAATCCGAATCGTCTGTGGGCGGTGGTGGACGATCTCGGAATCGGGGTCGCCGCTCCCGCGCGCGGCGGCGGGGCGGGACGCGATACCGGTGGCGGAGTCTACCTCTCCGATGACGCCGGAGCCAGTTGGAAACGGGTCAATTCGGAAGGCCGTCTGTGGGGCCGCGGCTGGTATTTCGCAGGGGTCGCGGTCGATCCCACCGATCCCAACAAGGCTTACGTCATCAACACCGCGACCTACATGACCACGGACGCAGGCAAGACGTTCGTGCCGATCAAAGGAGCGCCCGGCGGCGACGATTACCACCAGATGTGGATCAATCCCAAGGACGGCCATCGCATGGTGCTTTCGAGCGATCAGGGAACCGTGGTCAGCGTTGAC
>JBEKOZ010000391.1:0-5227 GCA_049521275.1 Bryobacteraceae bacterium
GGTCCGCGCACCACGTTGCGGCCCTCATTGCCGAACTGGCCGGCCTGCGTTACCGGGTTGAGTTGCAGGAACGGCGCGCGGCTCACCCATTCGTTCGGGGTATGGGGCTGGCCGACGTTGGGATTGGAAATCAAGTCGGGCCGGCTGGAGTAGAAGCCGCTGATTTCAGGCGCGCTTCCCTGGAGCGAAACGTCGGCGCTGTCGTAAACGGTAAACGGCGTGCCGCTGGACACGCTGCTGATGGTGTTGAGCTGCCAGCCGTTGGTAACGAAGGCCGCGGCGCGCGAAGCTCCGCGCCAAACCGGCAGCGCCCAGGTGCCGCTGAACACGAAGCGGTTCCGGGAGTCGAACAAGGACGGGCCGTGCTCGGCCGCCAGGTCGAACGGGTTTTGCGCCAGATCGTTTTCGCCCGCCACCAGCGTAGGCGCCGACCCGGCTACGTTTAAAGTGGAAATATAGTCGAGACTCTTCGAATACCAGTAGGAGACCAGGAAGCTCACGTTCTTCGTGAATTGCCGCGAAAAGGCCACTTCGAGCGCGTGATAGGTCGAGCTGGAATCGTCGGCGATCAATCCGACCGATCCGTAATTGCAGACCCCGGCGGCGTTGCACGTGGTGTATTCACGAATCTCGTTGTTGTTGTTCGCGTTCACGCCCGGTCCGTAAATGGAGGGGTTCGCTTCGATGAAGCGCGGCAGATGCGTGCCCTTGTTGCCGACATAGCGAAGGTCCAGCAGATAGTCCTTCGCGATCGACCGCTCGATCGAGAGATTCCAGTTCTGCGAATACGGCGGCTTCATTCCGGATTGCACCGTGAGCACGGTGGCCGGCGCGACAAAATTCCCGGTGCCGAACGGCGTCGGCGAGTTGCCGTAAGGATTCGCCAGGTTGAATCCGGGACCAGGCAACTGGTACGCCTGGGTCCACGGCAGCGCGCTGATCGCGCCCTGGAGAGGACCTCCCGTGCCGTTGGTGTAGCCATCGTAGAAAATGCCGTAACCGGCGCGCACCATGGTTTTGTTGTCGCCGAATGGACTCCACGCGAGGCCCACGCGCGGCATGAATTCGTGATAATCGATGGGCGCGATCCCCGCCGGCACTCCGGGATCGCCGGGGAACAGCAGGCCTTCGGGCGCATTGGGGTAGACAGTCGACTGCTTGCCCGGCTCCCAGGCGTTCATGCGATTCCGAATGTCGGTGTACGGCGTATTAATCTCGTAACGCACGCCGAAGTTCAGAGTCAGGCCCTGGCGGATGCGAAACTCATCCTGCGCATACCCGGCCGCGACCCACTTGCGAAGTCCACGGTCGAACTGCCCGCCTCCCTGGAAAAACTGCACCGATTGCCCCAGCAGAAAGCTGGCGAAGGAATCGCTCGCGGGGAATGGAGCGAACACGAAGAAACCGTTCGTGGCGATCCCGAACAGGACGTTGATCTGCTCGCGCGAAAGATCGGCGCCGAACTTCAGGTTGTGCCGCCCCCGCGTCATGGCGATCGAGTACGACCCCTGGTAATCGTTCTCATGCGTGTTCTGCGGCCCGGTAATCGGATTGCCCAGCGACGCGTACCCGCTGACGATCAGGTAGGGAACGCCGTCGTTCAACCCGAGCGTCGGCTGGTATTGAAACCCGAGCGAGCTTCCCGGCGTATGATTCACGGCCTGCCCGTTCAGGAACGTATTGCGGAGAAAAGACGCGCGCACCGTCTGGACCGTCTGCGGCGAAATCAGGTGGACCCAGGAGGTGGTGAAGGAGTTGGTGATGATATCGTCGATCACCGGGAAACCGGGAACACCCGCTCCGGCGATCGGCAGCGGGTCAAGCTGCGCCAGGGACGACGCGGAGTAGCGCAGAAAAAGCTGATCGTTGTTGCTGAAATAGTGGTCCAGCCGGAAGCCTCCCTGATTGTAGTTGGTGTATCCCAGCTGGGTGGATTCAAATACGTTGGTGCCGATGTTCGGCAGCGGATACAATTGTGCCGCCGCAATCGCGACCGGGTTCTGCGCCTGCACCGGGATCTGATTCCCCGGAAAGGGCTGGCCCGTGAAATAGTTGATCAGCGGAGCGGGCTGTCCCGTCGAAGGATCGGTGAGCCCCGAAAAATCGCCCGTTTTTTCCGCCGCGGTGGGCACGATCGCGGCCTGCGTTGTCCCGGCGGAATTGCGTTGTCCCTCGTAATAGAGGAAGAAGAAATCTTTATTCCTGCGGATGGGTCCGCCCAAAGTGGCGCCGTATTGATTCCGGTGCAGCGGCTCGACCTGGGACGCGAAGAAATTGCGCGAATCCATCGCGTCGTTCCGCAGGAAGTCGTAGAAATCCCCGTGAAACGCGTTACTCCCCGACTTGGTCACCATCGACGTGGTGGCGCCGCTGGTCTCGCCATATTCAGCGGGAGCGTTCAGCGTCAGGATGCGGAACTCGCTCACCGAATCCACCGGCACCTGCATCGCGTATCCGCCATTCACGCTGTCGACGTTGCTCGCGCCGTCCAGCAGATAGTTGTTCGATTCCGGCCTCTGTCCGTTCACCGCGTACGCCTGTCCGCTCCGCGCGATCCCGCCCGCTTCGGCAAGGCCCGCGGTCATCGGAGCCACGCCCGGTTGCAGCAATCCCAGTTGCGTCAGGTTGCGTCCATTCAACGGCAGATCCACCGCCTGCTGTTCGGAGACCACATTGCCGAGGGTCGCGCTCGTGTCGACTACCACCGCTTCGCCGCTGACGTTCACCACGGCATGTTCGCCGGCGATCCGCAATGCGACCGGCCAAGAGACCACCTGCCCGATGTCGATGCGAATCGACGACACCGAATACGGCGCGAATCCCTTCGCCGTCACTTCCAGCAGATAGGTGCCAATGGGCAGTTCGGAAAAATGGAACGCTCCCTGGCGCGAGGAATGGACCGTCCGCGTAAGGCCCGTTTGCGCCTGATGGACGGTAACTTCGGCATCCGCCACCAGCGCCGAGGCGGGATCCGTAACTTGTCCTTCCAATGTCCCGATGGGCGCCTGCGCCCTGACAAGTCCGCACAGGCACACGAATAGCAACGTGGTTGTTCGTATCAATTGAGGTCTCTCCCGGAGATAGCTTCAGCAAGTCTACGGAGGAAACGCCCTCAGCACAATAATGGAAAGTGAGTAGACGCGTTCAATCGCAGCGCAGCGCCGCCATCGGATCCAGCTTCGACGCGCGCCGCGCCGGCAGAAAACTCGCGATGGCTCCGATCGCGGCCAGCAGCCCCGCGGCCGCGGCCAGCGTCAAAGCGTCATTCGGCTTCAATCCGAACAGCAGCGATGCGGCCGTGCGCCCTGCCGCGAGCGACAGCACAGTACCGATCACCACGCCGATGGCCAGCAGCAATCCCGCTTCTCGCATCACCATGCGCACCACCTGCCCGCGGTTCGCGCCCAGTGCGACGCGAATCCCAATCTCATTCCTGCGCTGCATCACAATATAAGAGATGACGCCGTAAAGCCCGAGCATCCCCAGCAGCGCGGCCAGCAGCCCGAAAAATCCCGATAGCATCGCCAGCAGCCGCTCCCGCAGCATCCCGCTGCGAATTATCTGTTGAAAGGACCCGACAAACATACCGATCTCCGGATGTCTTTCGCCGATGCGCCGGTTCACCGAATCGACCGTCACCGCCGCCGGTAAATTGGACCGGATCATCATCGCCGTCCAAGGCCCGTGGTCCGGAAACTGCGTGATCGGGGCAATGACGAAAGTTGGCGTTTCATCGCGCACGTTCTGATATTTCGAATCCGCCATCACGCCGACGATCTGATAAATGGTCGAAGGATAGCCCGGCTCCGGATGCGTGCGCAACGTCTGTCCGATGGGATCGGCGCCGTTCAGAAAGTGGCGAACGAAGGTTTGATTCACCACCGCAACTCGCTGCGACATAGCAGTATCGGCCTCATTGAATCCGCGCCCGCTGAGCAGCGGAATCCCCATGGTCTCGAAATATTCCGGACTCGCCCAGGTGAAATTCGCGCCGCCGTCCATTTTTCCAATGGTGATCTGATGCCCCCAGGAGCCGCCGATCAAAGGCACATGCGTCGTGATCGCGGCGTTCGTGACGCCCGGTATCGATCGCACATCTTCCTTGAGCTCCCGCTTGAATTCTTCCATCCGGTCCTTCGCAATATTTGATTTCTCGAATCCGATAAAGGCCACCGTCAGCCCTTCCTCGCGAATCCCCGGATCGAACGTCATCAGATTATAGAAGCTGCGCACGAACAGCAGCGCGCCCGCCAGCAGCACCAGCGACACGGAAATCTGCGTCACCACCATCGCGCGCTGGAACGAGAAGCGTCCCCGCCCCGCGGTCATCCCGCGGCCGCCGCTTCTCATCGCTGTCACCGGATCGGCGCCCGAAGCGCGAAAGGAAGGAGCCATCCCGAACACCATGCACGTCACCGCCGCCACGCCCGCGGCGAACAGCAGCACGCGCCAATCCATGCCCGTGGATAACACCACGCGATCCCCGCCGTTGGCGAGCGAAAAAACCAAAGCGCGGCTCAACACCTCCGCCAGGCCGACGCCCAAAGCCGCGCCGATCGCCGCCAGCAGCGCGCTCTCCACCAGCAGTTGCCGCATCACCCGCCCGCGCGCCGCGCCCAACGCGAGGCGTACCGCGATCTCCCGCTCCCGCGTGCTGGCCCGCGCCAGCATCAGGTTGGCGAGGTTCGCGCAAGCGATCAACAGCACCAGGCCGGTGATCGCCAGCAGCAGCCACAGCGACGAATCGTAGGTATTCCGCAGATTGCTGACGCCATGCGCCGCCGGATACGCGCCCAGCCGGAACTGCCGGTACTTCATGACATGGGTCGAATCGTAGCCGGTGATCTCTGTCGCGGCCATGATTCCGGCGCTCATCCCCGCCAACTGTGCCGACGCGGCCTCCATGGTCCAGCCGGGTTTCAAACGGCCCATCACATTTACTTCAAACGAATTGGTGAACAACTGCTTCGGCATGCAAGCGGGTAGAGCGAGGTCGAACCGGTCGCCCACCGCCAGCCCCTGGAATGAAGGTGGCGTCACGCCGATGATCTGCCGGAATCGGCCTTCGATAAACAGCTTCGTGTTGGCGTCGATTTCACGCCCGCCCAGCCTGCTTTGCCAGAGGCCATAACTCAGCACCGCGGTCGACCCGGGACAACTGTGTTCATCCTCCGGCGCGAAGAGCCGGCCACGCCACGGCTCGACGCCCAGCACGCGGAAAAAATCG
>JBEKOZ010000392.1:0-5220 GCA_049521275.1 Bryobacteraceae bacterium
CAGTCGGTTAGGAACTCCGGCAAGGGAACAGCCATCAGAATCGGCCTGAACATCGCCAAAGGCGACATCGCCATCATTCAGGACGGCGATCTGGAATACGATCCCAACGACTATTTCGCGATCCTGACGCCGATCGTCCAGGGCCACGCGGACGTCGTCTACGGCTCGCGTTTCCTCGGAAAATCGCCCGGGATGGCGTGGAAAAACCGGCTCGCCAACCGCATCCTCACCGCGACCGCGAACCTGCTCTACGGGGCCGGAATCACGGACGAGGCAACGGCCTATAAAGCGTTTCGAATGAGCGTCGTGCGCAAGATAAGTTTATCCTGCCGCAAATTCGAATTTTGCCCCGAAGTCACCGCCAAACTCCGCCGCGCCGGCTGCGCGATTCACGAAGTGCCGATTTCCTACAACGCCCGCGGCATCGCGGACGGTAAAAAAATCCGGGCCCGCGATGGCTTCGAAGCGCTATGGACCCTTGTTCGTTACCGGTTCGTGAAGAACGATAGCTTGGCCCGCCAACTGCTTATGAATCGGTAGCAGAATGCTTCCCAACCGAACGTCTCCCGAACAGAACGAGTGGTCCACTTTGGCGCTGATCGGGACGATGGTTGCCACCCTCGCCGTGCTTTATCTTGCGAGGGAAATTTTCATCCCCTTCGCTTTCGCTTTGACGCTCAGCTTTGTGCTGACGCCGCTCGCGGCGTGGCTGCAACGCATCCATCTTGGACGAGTTCCTTCAGTCATGATCGTGATGATCGGGGTGGTCGCATGCGCCGGCGTGCTTAGCTGGATGGTCGCGAATGAACTGATCGACGTAGTGGATCATCTTCCGGCCTATAGCGAAAACATCAACGCCAAGATTAAAGGGATCCGCGCGCCCGCGACCGGCGCCTTGGGCCGCGTGGAGAAGAGCGTCGCCGAAATCGGCAAGGAACTCGCGGGTAAGGAGACGCCGGCGGCGGGCCGCGGACGCCGTGCCACCTCGCCCGAGAATCCGCTTCCCGTCGAGGTGGTGACGCCGGAGCCGAGCCCCCTCACATATCTACAGGACCTGACCAAACCTATTCTGGCTCCGCTCGGGCTGTTCGGCTTCGTGCTGATTCTCACTGTGTTCATTTTGATCAAGCGGGAGGATTTAAGGAACCGGCTGCTGCGTCTGGTGGGCGTCAGCCAACTGAACACCACCACGCAAGCGATCGACGACGCGACGCAGCGCATCAGCCGCTACCTGGTGCTGCAATTCGCGGTGAACGGGATGATGGGCGTGGCCATCGCGGCCGGCCTGCTGGCGATCGGCGTGCCTTACGCGCCGCTGTGGGGAGCGATCGCCGCGATCCTGCGCCTGGTCCCGTACCTGGGCATCGTGTCCGCCGCAATCCTGCCGTTCGCGCTGGCGCTCGCCGTGTTCAACGGCTGGCTGCAACCGGCGCTGGTATTGCTGCTGTTTTTTGTGCTTGAAATGATCGTCGGCAATTTCCTCGAACCCTGGCTGTACGGAGCCCACACCGGGATCTCCTCGTTGGGGCTGCTGGTCAGCACCATTTTCTGGACCATCCTTTGGGGCTATCCGGGCCTGATTCTTTCTACTCCGCTGACGGTTTGCGTGGTGGTGCTGGGGCGCTATGTTCCGCAGCTCTCTTTCCTGCATATCGCGCTGGGCGATCAGGACGTGCTGTCGACGGAGATTCAGCTCTACCAGCGCCTGCTGGCGATGGATCACGCGGACGCCCGCGCGGTGGTGGATCAGTTCCTGAAAGACCGGCCGCTGCTGGACCTCTACGAGCAGATCATGATTCCGACGCTGATCCTGGCCGAGCAGGAGCGCCATCGGGGCACGCTCGAGCCGAGCCGGGAGGAGTTCATTTTCCTGTGCCTTAACGAGATCATCGCCGAGCTGGCCGACCATTCCGAGGACGCTCCGAAAACGGAGCACCGCGGCCGTTTCTTCCTGATTCCCGCCAAGGATGCGGCCGACGAGGTGTCCGGAGCGCTGTTCGCCCAGCTGCTGGAGCACGCGGGCCTCGCGGTGATTTCCTTTCCGGCGGGATCGTCGGACGAGCTGGCGATCCTCGAACCGGCCGCGGATGATGTGATCTGCGTATCGGCGCTACCCCCGTTCGCCTTCTCCGCGGCCGCCAAACTCTCGGCGAAACTGCGCGGGCAATTCCCACACACGAAGATCATGGTCGGGATCTGGGGATTTCCCGAGGGCAGGGAACACTTGCTGAGCAAGCTGGAAAAATCGTCCAGCCTGACCGTGGCAACGACGCTTTCGCAGGCGCTGGAGCAGGCGTTGCAGAGGGATCGAGTCGAAGTTCCGATGTAGCGCTCACCGGTCGGAGTCGAGTTCAGAGCCGGATTTTGTTACGGCTGAATCCCCTGGTCACGCCAGGGGTTATAACCCCGTCCCGTCAGGGCGGGGATCGGCGATCCACCGAGGCCTCTTGTGGGGCGGGCCCCCTGGCCTGCGGCCGACGCCCTCGTCGGCCTTCAATATCGTACAGAGCCGGACCAGGGATCCGGCGCAGACGCGGGCGTCTGCCCCACAAGGTATTCGATTTGACGGCTTATTGACATTCTTCCCCTTACACTCGGGTTATAGCCGTGGCTACTTTGACCATTCACGCAGTTCAGACCGGGCTCACCGGTCAAGAAGCGCGGGCGCGCTTGGAGAAGTCCGGGCCCAACGCCATGCCCGACACGGCTCTCCATCCGCTCGGCAAGGCGCTGAAGCAGCTCTGGGCGCCTGTCCCGTGGATGCTTGAGGCGGCGATTGTGCTCGAAGTGGCGCTCGGTAAATATGTCGAGGCGGCGATCATCGCGGTCCTTCTGGCGTTCAATGCCGGACTGGGCTTCTTCCAGGAAGGGCGCGCGCAGGCGACTCTGGCGGCCATGAAATCCCGGCTCGCGCTGACGGCGTCCGTCAAACGCGACAATGCGTGGGCCAGCATACCGGCCGCCGGATTGGTGGTGGGGGATGTGGTGAAGCTATCGCTGGGCGCGGTGGTTCCGGCCGACGTGCGGCTCACCGATGGATCGATCCTGCTCGACCAATCCATGCTGACCGGCGAATCCGTTCCGGTCGAAGCCGGGGCCGGTTTTGCAACCTATGCGGGAGCGCTGGTCCGGCGCGGCGAGGCGGTCGCGGAGGTCACGGCGACCGGAGCGCGCACCAAGTTCGGCGCCACGGCGGAGCTGGTCCGCACCGCGCACGTCGAAAGCACCCAGCAGAAGGCGGTCCTGCGCGTCATCCGGAATCTGGCGATTTTCAATGGCGGCATTATCCTTCTGCTGATCGCCTACGCCCGCCTGCTGAAGATGCCGGTTGCGGAAATCATCCCGCTGGTGTTGACGGCCATTCTCGCTTCGATCCCGGTGGCGCTTCCGGCCACGTTTACTCTGGCGGCCGCGCTGGGCGCCAGGGCGCTGGCAAAACTGGACGTGCTTCCCACCCGGCTCTCCGCGGTGGATGAAGCGGCAACGATCGATGTGCTGTGCGTCGATAAGACCGGCACCCTTACGCAAAACCAACTGACGCTGACCGCGGTCCATGCGATGCCCGGCGTCGACGAGGCGCACGTGCTTGGGCTCGCTTCCCTGGCCAGTTCGGACGGCGGCGAGGATCCGGTGGATGGCGCCATTCGCGCCGCCGCGCAAAAGAAGGCGATCTCCGATGCGCCGAAGCTGATCAAGTTCCTGCCCTTCGATCCGGCGACGAAAATGTCGGAGGCGACCGCGACCGATGCAGGCGGCGCAACCATACGCGTGGTCAAAGGCGCCAGTGCGGCGGTGTTCGCGCTATGCGCGGCAGCGCCCGGGGCATCGAAGACGGCGAGCGAAATGGAAGCGCAAGGTTTCCGCGTGCTGGCGGTCGCATCCGGCGCGCCTGCGGCCATGAAGATTGCCGGGCTGATCGCGCTCAGCGACCCTCCCCGATCCGATTCCGCGGCCTTGATTACGGAGCTGCGCACCTTGGGAGTGGGCGCGGTGATGGTGACCGGCGACGCCGCGGCTACCGCGGCGATCGTGGCGCATGAAGTCGGCATGGACGGGAAAATCTGCCCGCCGGGGCCGATTCCCGCCTCCGTGCACCCCGAGGATTTCGCGGTCTTCGCGGGTATTCTTCCGGAGGGAAAGTTTCAACTGGTGAAAGCGTTTCAGCAGGCCGGCCACACCGTCGGCATGTGCGGCGACGGCGCCAACGACGGGCCGGCGCTGCGCCAGGCGCAGATGGGAATCGCGGTGTCGACGGCGACCGATGTGGCCAAGTCTGCTGCCGGCATCGTGCTGACCAAGCCGGGGCTCGCCGGCATTGTCGCCTCGGTCAAGGAAGGCCGCGTGACGTTCCAGCGGATCTTCAGTTATACGCTCAACTCGATTACCAAGAAAGTCGTGCAGGTGCTGTTCCTGGCGGCGGGCCTGCTGATGACCGGCCACGCGATCCTGACGCCCATGCTGATGGTGATCATCATGCTGACGGGCGACCTGCTGGGCATGTCCTTAACCACCGACAACGTGCGCCCTTCGGCGACGCCCAACGCGTGGCGCATCGGCAGATTGACCATGGCGGGCGTGTTCATGGGGCTTTCTGAACTGATTTTTTGTATCGCGGTGCTGGCCGTTTCGAAATTTCGCCTGGCTTTGAGCATCGACACATTAAGAACCGTGGCCTTCATCGCCATTGTGTTCGGCAATCAGGCAATCACCTATATAAATCGCGAACGCCAGCATCTCGGGGCCCCTCGGCCGAGCCCGTGGCTGATCGGGTCGTCGATCGCCGATCTGCTGATCGCCGCTACGCTCGCGATTGCAGGCATCGCCATGGCTCCGCTGCCTGGCCTGGTGGTGGGAGGAATCCTGTTGGCGGCGGTGGTTTTTGCGCTGATTCTGGACGTCGCCAAGGTCCCGGTGTTCAGGAGGCTCGGGATCGCTTAACTTCTCTGCGACTGCATTTGGTCATGTGACGTTCCGTGGACGGCGTTCCGGGGCCAGTCCGCTTACGCATGGCGGTTCGAGTGAAGCCGTAACACGGATCGGCCATGCGCAACACACTGCCGAAAAAGGTGCAGTCCCTTCTTCCGAGCCGTGACCGCAGGGAGCGGTTTCCGACGCTGTTTTCGAGCCATAGAACCGCCATGCGTAAGAGGCTGCGGAAAAAGTCGGCGGACTGGTAATTTTCGCATGGGGCGGATCGCCTTGACGATATGCGTGGAGAAG
>JBEKOZ010000393.1:0-6317 GCA_049521275.1 Bryobacteraceae bacterium
GGGCAATGGCAGAAGCTCGCGCTGGCGCGCGGGTTCATGCGCGATCACGCGCTACTGCTGGTCCTGGACGAGCCGACGGCGGCGCTTGACGCGGAAACCGAGCACGGGTTGTTCGAGCGGTACGCGGCGGTCGCGCGCGGCGGTAAACAGGACGGCGCGGGCGATGGGCGGATCACGATTCTGGTGTCGCATAGGTTCAGCACGGTGCGGATGGCCGATCTGATCGTGGTGCTCGACGGAGCGCGAGTGGTGGAAGTGGGCACGCACGAGGCGCTGATGGCGAAGGGCGGACAGTATGCGGAGTTGTACGGGATTCAGGCTGCGGCGTATCGGTGAAGAAACCGCTCCCTATGGTCGCGGCTCGGAAATGCAGCTGATGATGGGCGCGGTTCCCGACGCAAATTTTCTTGCTATCGGTCCGGAAACCGGCGCGTCCAAGGAGGAAGCAGTTAAAATGGTGACTCGTGCTCCACAAAACTACACGCCGTTCGTTTTTGACCACAGCGTCGTCGCTGGTGCTGGGAAACCGGCTCTTCGGTGAGCCCGCGACGGACTCGACCAAGCCTTCGCCCGAGTTGGAGAAACTGGGGGCCGTTGCCATCAGCGAGGGAAAGAAGCAAGGCGCGAGTTACGCCGACCTTCGCATCGGACGCTACCGCAACCAGTTTTCCGGCTACCGGCTTTCGCCGGAGCGGGGCAGTAACATCACCGACGAGGTTCCGTTCGTCACGGATCAAAGCAGTTTCGGGTTTGGCGTTCGGGTCATTTATAACGGCCAGTGGGGTTTTGCCGCCTCGCCGCTGGTGACCGCCGAAGAGATTGCCCGCATTACGCGAGAGGCTGTTACTGTCGCGAAGGCCAATGCCGCGGCGCAGGCTACGCCGGTCCGGCTCGCGCCCGTCAAGGCTTATCGCGACCGCTGGACATCGAAGTTCGACAAAGATCCGTTTGCCATCTCGATGGACGAGAAGCTGGAGTTGATCCATTCCGCGGCGCTCAGCGTGAAGAAAGATCCGAAGGTCTTCTCGGCGTTCGGCGCGCTCGGGTTCCAGGCGGAAGACAAGTACTTCGCGTCGTCCGAAGGGTCCTCCATTCAGCAATACGTGGTGCGCGTTTACCCGCTGCTGAACGCCGTGGCGGTCGACTTCCAGAATGGGCTCTCCGTAACCCGGAGCTATACTGTGGAGCCGCAAACCGCCGGCTGGGAGGCGATCGCGAAGGCCAATCTAGGCGAAAACGCGCCGCGCATCCGGGCGGAGGTTCTGGAGCATCTGGCCGCGCCGCCGGTGAAGCCGGGCAAGAAGGACCTGGTGCTTTTGCCGAGCCATCTGTGGTTGACGATCCACGAATCGATCGGCCATTCGACCGAACTCGACCGCGCGCTGGGGTACGAGGCGAATTACGCGGGCACCAGTTTTCTGACCACCGAGAAGATGGGAAATTACTCCTTTGGGAGCGAACTGATTAACGTGTTCGGCGACCGCACCATCGATCGCGGGCTGTCGACCATGAAATACGACGACGACGGCGTGCTGACCACCAAATTTCCGATCATCGAGAAGGGCGTGTTCACGCATTATCAGACCATCCGCGATCAGGCTCACCTGATCGGCGAGACCGAATCGCGCGGCTGTTGTTACGCCGATTCGTGGTCCAGCGTTCCGTTCCAGCGCATGCCCAACGTGTGGCTCGCGCCGGGACCCGCGACGGTAACGCCCGACGACCTGATCTCCGGGGTCGACGACGGCATTCTTATTGAAGGCGACGGCAGTTTTTCGATCGATCAGCAGCGCTACAATTTCCAGTTCGGCGGCGACGCGTTCTGGGAAATCAAGGGCGGCAAGAAGCGCGGCATGCTTTCGCGGGTCGCGTACCAGGCGCGCACGCCCGATTTCTGGCACGCCTGCGACGGGATCTCCGGACCGAGTTTCTGGCAGCAGTTCGGCGCGCCCAGCGACGGCAAGGGCGAACCGGCGCAAATCAACGCGGTGAGCCACGGCTGTTCGCCTTCGCGTTTCCGCCAGATCAACGTTCTGCTGACCGACTAAAGGAGATCGCACATGTTCAGCCAGCAGGAAGTCAAAGACATCATCGACCGCGTGATCGGTTACTCGAAACTGCCGGGATGCCAGGTTGATGTCGGGTGGACGGAGGACGATTTTATCCGCTTCGCCAATAACGGCATCACCACGTCGGGATATCGCGTCACGCAGCAGATTTCGATCTCAAGCACCACGGCCGATAAACGCAGCGGCAATGCGGTGGTGAGCGAGCTGACTCCGGAGGCACTGAAAAATGGCGTGAAACAGGCGGAGGATCTGGCCCTCATTTCGCGGCCGAATCCGGAAGACATGCCGGCGCTGCCCGCGCAGAAATATCCGCGCTTGAGTAACTTCGATTCCTACACGGCGTCGGCGCGCGGCGACGTCATGATCCCCCATGTGAAGGCGGTGCTGGCCGGCGCGGTGAAAAACAAGCTGGTGGCCGCGGGATTCATTCAACGATCTTCAAACGCCGTCGGCGTCGGCAACAAGGCCGGCTTGTTCGGCTATCACACCTACACCGATTCGAGCCTGTCCCACACCATGCGCAATCCGGAAGGAACCAGCTCCGGATGGGCCACCCAAAGTTCGGTTTCACTGAAGGACCTGAACGGCGAGGAGCAGGCGCGCGTGTCGATCGAGAAGTGCCTGCGCGGCGTCAACCGCAAGAAGCTCGATCCGGGGAAGTATACCGTGATCATGGAGCCTGCCGCGGTGGCGGATCTGATCGGGTGGCTGGGCTTCGCGTTCGGAGCGCGCGATGCGGAGCAGGGCCAGTCCTTCCTGAGCAAGCCGAGCAAAGATGAGAAGAGCGTGGCGACCTTTCTTGGGGAAAAAATGTTCCCCGAGATCATCACCCTGCGCAGCGATCCCTTTCATCCGAAGCTGGCGTCGACGCCATGGGGACCGTCGCTGTTGCCCAACGAAAAGATTTCGTGGATTGAGAAGGGCGTGGTCAGCAATCTTTTCTACGACCGGTTCTGGGCGGAGAAGGCCGGGAAGAAGCCGACGCCGTTTCCGGCGAATCTGGTGCTCGATGGCCAGGACAACACTCTGAACGATCTGATTGCGTCGGTCGATCGGGGATTGATCGTCACCCGGCTCTGGTACATCCGCGTGGTGCAGCCGAAAACGTGGCAGCTTACCGGGTTGACTCGCGACGGCGTGTTTCTGATCGAGAAGGGCAAGATTACCGATCCAGTGACCAACTTCCGCTGGAACGAAAGCCCCGCCGAGGTGCTGCAGCGCACCACGAAGCTGACACAGCCCATGCGGGTGACCAACGACGAGACCGGCTCCAACATGGCGCCCGCTCTGATTACGACCGACTTCAATTTCGCCAGCGTGTCGGACGCAGTTTAGGCCGTCGCAATACTATCGATGGCGGCCGTGTAGATTGGAACGATGATAGCTCTGCGCAGGGCGCTTATCCTCATGGATCAAACCATGAATGAGGCGGGCAATCCTTTGCCACAAACCAGCAAGCCAGTGCAACATAGGCTGACTCCTTGGATGCAAAGTATCACAAAGGAGGTCAACTTCGCACTTTATCCGAGGCTCGCTACGCCGCGATGCGGAGTTTTGGAGGGGTTGAACCCATGAAAGAAGAGCTTCGGGAGCGGCGAAGCTTCGCCATGGTGGAGACAATCGCGCAGGATTTGTCGTACGGTGCGCGCTCGCTGATCCGCCGGCCCGGATTCACGATTGCCGCGATCCTTTCACTGGCCTTGGGAATCGGCATGACGACCGCGATCTTCACCGTCCTGAACGCCGTCGCGCTGCGGCCGCTGCCCTATGCGGATGCCGACCGGTTGCTATGGATGACCACGATCCTGAAGGGGAACAGCACCGACGACGTGACTCTGACCGTCCATTTTCTGGAGTGGAGGCGGCAGAACCACACGTTCACGGCCCTGGCCGGCTACAACTACCAGACCCGCAATCTGACTGGTGTCGATGAGCCGAGGGAATTGTCGACGGCCAAGGCGTCCGAGTCCTTGCTGCCGCTGCTCGGGGTGCAGCCCGTTCTGGGGCGCAATTTCCTGAAGCAGGAGGACTATAAAGGACGCGACCAGGTGGCGCTGCTCGGTAACCAGCTATGGCGGCAGCAGTTCGGCGGAGATCCGAACATTTTGGGCAAAGCCATTACGCTCGATGGCAATCCGTATACGGTCGTGGGAATTCTGCCGGAGGACTTCGTTTTTCCGGGGCCGGATCAGGTGCAATTGATCACACCGCTGGGAAAAGACGAAGCGGCCGAGTTGCAATTCAAAGTCGGTTCCATCGTGCGCAACATCGTCGGCCGTTTGAAACCAGGCGTCAACATGGAAGAGGCCAGGGCGGAGATGGAAGTGATCACCTCCCGCTTGCCGATACCCGCGTTCAAACCTACGATCACTTTGAAAATGATGACGCTGCGCTCCTATCTGTTCGGCGACGTGAAGACCGCCGGCCTGGTGCTGGTCGCGGCGGCCGGTTTCCTGATGCTGATCGCCTGCGCCAACGTCAGCAACCTGCTGCTGGCGCGATGGATGCATCGTGACCGGGAAATGTCGATTCGCGCGGCGTTGGGCGGGTCGCGCGCGCGTCTTGTCTGCCAATTGCTTACGGAGAGCGCACTGCTTGGAATCCTGGCGTGCGCCGCGGGAGCGATTTTGGCTTTCTGGGCGCGGCGGCCGCTTCTCGCGCTGAGCCCGTCCCACGTTTCCGGCCTGCGCAACGTGCCCTTCGACGGACGCGTCCTCGGCTTTACCATTGCGCTGGGCATCCTGACGACGCTGCTTTTCGGACTGCTGCCGGCGTTTCGCGCTACCAACGTCCGCCTCGCTGAGAGCATCAAAGTGGGCGGCGCCGCCGTCGTTGGCGGGCGAGGCTCTCTGCGCGTTCTTTCCATCATTGCGGCGTCGGAGATTGCCATCATGCTGGTGCTTTCCACCGGCACAGGGTTGATGCTCCAGAGTTTCTGGAAAATGCGCTACGCGAATCTCGGCTTTCGGCCGGACCACCTGGTGGCCGCGACGATGAACCTTACCGGCCCCGCGTTCCGCGAAAAAACCCGGCGGGCGGACTTCATTCGGGAGCTGCTGGTGCGCACCCAAGGTCTGCCCGGCGTGGAACTCGCGACTCTGACGACAGCCGATGACATCCCGCCTGGCGATTATCACGCGACGCGATCAGCCGCTGGGCGGCCCGCGCCCGATTGGCCTGTACCCGATGGTTAGTCCCGATTATTTCGCCATCATGGGAATCCCTTTGCTCGAAGGCCGGCTGATTAACGATTCCGATGGGGAAAACGCTCCACCGGTCGTGGTCGTGAATCAGACGCTGGTTCACCGCTACTTTGATCGGCAGAATCCGATCGGCCACCGCATTCGCAGCGGGGGCGACGATCAGCCGTGGAGAACCATCGCCGGGGTCGTCGGCGATGTGAAGAGTTCGGGCCTGGGATTGGCTGCGGAGCCAACTATCTATTTGCCGTATTGCCAAACGGACATTTATTTTCAGATCGGCTTGATGATCCGCTCGCCCCTGGACGCCGGAATCATGGCGACCGAGATTCGGAAGCTGGTCGCCGGCCTGGACCGAAATCAACCGGTCGCGAGCGTGCGGGCGATGGACGACCGGCTCAACGAATCCGTCTCCGGTCCGCGCTTCACCACGGTTCTGTTGTTCGTTTTCGCCGGCCTGGCGGTGTTACTCGGGTTGATCGGCGTTTATGGCGTGATGGGTTGCCGACTTCGCTGGCAACTGCGGGAACTTGCGGTCCGCCAAGCCTTAGGCGCGCAGCGAAAGGACGTGATCTGGCACGTCCTCCGCCAGGGATTCGCGATGATTGTGCCTGGAGTATTGATCGGAATGCTTGCGGCGGCATTGCTCAGCAAATTGCTGTCCAGCATGCTTTATGAAGTGTCGGCGCGTGACCCACTCACCTTCGCGGCGGTCTCCGCGAGTCTGGCCGGCGTGGCGCTGTTTGCCTGCTGGCTCCCGGCCATGCGAGCGGCACGAGTGGATCCGCTCGAATCGCTTCGACACGAATGAAGTTCAAGTGTTAACCTGATCCCGCTCGCTGCGTATTAACTGGTCAGAGGAGCGCTACATGCGAATCAAACGAGTTCTGGGGTTGGGAATACTAGGGATGTTCGCCGGCTTGGCCGGCTGGGCGCAGGGGACCAAGAGTGCGCCCGTCGTGACCGTCGAGCAACCGGACGCGCAACGAGTCAAGAACGAACTGTCGGACCTGCTCAACCATTACCCACCTTCGCTGCGAAACGTCCT
>JBEKOZ010000394.1:0-5202 GCA_049521275.1 Bryobacteraceae bacterium
AAACTTGGCGATCCCGTGAATTTATGGCGATTCAAGTTGCATTGAATCATAAGACAGAATACCGGTACGACCGCCGGGTAGCCCTCGGGCCGCAGGTCGTGCGTCTTCGCCCCGCACCCCATTGCCGAACGCCGATTTTGTCTTATTCGTTGAAAATCCATCCCAAAGACCATTTCATAAACTGGCAGCAGGACCCTCAGGCAAACTATCTGGCTCGCCTGGTCTTCCCTGAGCCGACGACGGAATTCACCGTCGAAGTGGACCTGCTCGCCGAGATGGCGACCTTCAACCCATTCGACTTTTTCCTGGAACCAGACGCCGAGAAGTTTCCCTTTACTTATGACGCCGCGTTAGCCCGGGAACTCCGCTCATTCCTCGAAACGGAGCCGCCACCTCCGGCTCTCGCAAGCTGGCTATCGACCGTCCCAAGAGAATCCGTTCGGACCGTCGACTTCCTCAGTGGCCTGAACCAGCGCCTGTCCCGCGACATCGGATACGTGATCCGCATGGAGCCGGGGGTGCAGAGTTGTGAACAGACGCTTTCGCTTGGCACCGGTTCCTGCCGCGATACGGCGTGGCTGCTGGTTCAGATCCTGCGCCATCTGGGCCTGGCGGCGCGCTTTGTCTCCGGCTATTTGATCCAGCTCGCCTCTGACGTGAAACCGCTCGAAGGACCAGCTGGGCCGGCCAACGACTTCACCGATCTTCACGCCTGGACCGAGGTGTACCTGCCGGGCGCGGGATGGATTGGGCTCGATCCCACATCCGGGCTGCTTGCCGGAGAAGGGCATATTCCGCTGGCATGCACGCCGGACGCATCGAGCGCCGCGCCCGTGTCCGGTCTGCTCGCACCGTGCAACACGACTTTTCATCATGAAATGTCAGTGCGGCGAATTGTTGAAACGCCACGTGTCACCAAACCATATAGCGAAGAGCAGTGGAGCGAAGTGCTGGCGCTCGGTGATCGCGTGGATGTCGAACTCACGGCCGGTGACGTTCGCCTGACCATGGGCGGTGAGCCGACTTTTGTCGCGCTTGACGACGCGGGCGCACCCGAGTGGACCACCAGTGCCTTCGGCGACGCCAAGCGTAAATTGTCCGGCGAATTTCTTCTGCGGTTGCGCGACCGGTTCGCGCCAGGCGGGCTGCTGCATTTGGGACAAGGCAAGTGGTATCCCGGCGAACCGCTTCCCCGCTGGGCGCTCAGTTGCTACTGGCGGAAGGACGGGGTTCCGATTTGGGAGGATCAGTCGTTGTTTGCCGCCGACGTTCCCTCCGTGAAGCACAACGCCAATGACGCGCGCCGATTTCTCGAAGCCTTGACGCGACGGCTGGAGGTGGACCCTTCGTTCATCATGTCTGCCTATGAGGATACGTTTTACTATCTGTGGCGTGAACGCAAGCTCCCGGTAAACGTGGATCCGCTGGATTCGAAAATTGAAGATCCGATCGAGCGCGATCGCCTGGCTCGCATTTTCGAGCAGGAGCTGGGAAAGACAATCGGCTTCGTGCTTCCCTTACGGCGGGTGCCTGCGAAATCGGGGACTCCGCGCTGGACCAGCCAGCCGTGGTTTACCGCATCGCCCCACTTGTTCCTGGTCCCTGGCGATTCGCCCATGGGTTTGAGACTGCCTCTGGAGTCGCTTCCCTGGACCAAACCGGAAGATGTCGAATACTCCTTCGACCCCGATCCGTTCAGATCGCGCGAGGCTCTCCCGGAGAAGCCGGACCGGAAGCCCCATCTGTTCACAGACCCAGCTCCTTCTCTTAACCCTGAACCAGTCGAGAAGCGGGAAGCGTTAGAGAAGGGAGAATCCGCTGCCTGGGTTTCGCGTCCCGCCCTCTGCGCCCAGGTTCGCGAAGGCACGCTCTACATATTTCTGCCTCCCGTGCAATTTCTGAGCGACTATCTCGATCTTCTCTCCGCGATCGAGGACACGTCGGCTTACCTCCGGATGCCCGTAGCAATTGAGGGTTATGCGCCTCCCTTCGATCCACGGATCTCGGTGATTAAAGTAACACCCGACCCCGGGGTGATCGAAGTAAATGTTCAGCCTGCGGAGTCGTGGATGGAGCTGGTCGAAAACACCACGGAGTTGTACCATCTGGCGCGGCAAACGCGTCTGGGGACGGAGAAATTCTTGCTCGATGGACGTCATGCCGGCACAGGCGGCGGCAATCACATCGTCCTCGGCAGCCTCACTCCCGGGGATAGCGCCTTTCTCCGGCGTCCCGATCTTCTCCGCAGTCTGATTGGTTTCTGGCAAAACCATCCTTCGCTCTCTTATCTTTTTTCCGGACTGTTCATCGGTCCCACCAGCCAGTATCCGCGCGTCGATGAAGCGCGCAACGATTCGCTTTATGAGCTCGAGATCGCGTTCGATCAGGTGCCCGATGCCGCGGCCTCCATTGCGCCCTGGACCGTGGACCGCATTTTTCGCAATCTTCTGACCGATCTGACCGGGAACACCCATCGCGCTGAGATTTGCATCGACAAGCTTTATCCCGCCGATACCGCTTCCTCACGGCTGGGTCTGGTGGAATTACGGGCTTTCGAAATGCCCCCGCACGCGCGCATGAGCCTCGCCCAGCAGCTGCTGGTGCGCGCGCTGGTCGCCAGATTCTGGAAGCAACCGCACCGGCGGAAGCTGATTCACTGGGGGACCGAGCTGCACGACCGTTTCATGCTCCCTCACTTTGTCGAGCTCGATTTCAAGGACGTGCTCGAAGAACTTCGCGCTTTTGGCTATGCCTTCAATGACGAGTGGTTTGCGCCCCACCTTGAGTTTCGCTTTCCGCTCATCGGGTCGCTGACCGCGGCCGGCGTCACGATCGAACTGCGCCATGCCTTGGAACCATGGAACGTCCTCGGCGAAGAAGTCTCTGGCGGCGCGACTGCCCGCAATGTGGACTCCTCGGTCGAGCGCCTGCAAGTGAAAATCACGGGCGCCATCAGCGATCGGTACGTAGTCCTGTGCAACGGACGCCGGGTCCCGCAACCTGTCGGCGGAGTTCGCTATCGTGCGTGGCAGCCGCCTTCCTGCCTGCATCCCAACATTCCGGTCCACACCCCGCTGGTGTTCGATATCGTCGACACATTGTCGTCGCGTTCCATGGGGGGGTGCCTGTATCATGTCTCGCATCCCGGAGGTCGAGCCAACGAAGAGCTGCCGGTAAACGCTCAGGAAGCCGAAAGCCGGCGCCTGGCACGTTTCAGTTTGCTGGGCCATACTCCGAAATCCATCGCGATTCCGCCGGAGGAATCGAACCCCGGGTTCCCTCTCACGCTCGACCTTCGCAGGAAGCCTCTGCGCTCGTGAAGAGCCGTCAGGATTCGACTGCGGCGCGTTTTTCCTGCCATTCGAAAATAGCGGCGTGGGGTGCCGCTGTTCGGATCGACCCGTCCAGCGCCTTACGTAACTTGGCGAAGCAGGACCGCGCGAAGTCATACGTACCGGCCGAAGGAAGTTTCTGCGCCAGCGCATTGCCGCGCGCCCATGCGTCGAATGCTTCTTCCCGTTCTCCTTCGAGCCATAGAAGAGCCGTCTTCGCCCGCCAGTAATCGGCATCCCGTTCGATATTTCGCAGCGCTTCGATCCGTTGCCACCACAGCTCCGCGGCCGCGAGGTCGTGTTTATAAAAAGCGTTAATGAACACGAATTCGGCGCAGATATCCTGCGGCTTTTCGAACCTGCATTCTGCGTAGAGCGCCTCCGCTGCCTCCATGTTCGCGAGCGCCTCGGGGATCCGGTTCTTATCGATGTAGTGTTTCGACGCGAATAGGCGCAGCAGCAATCCGCGCTCGCCGTGCGGAACAAAATCGGCCGCTTCGTGAATCAGCTCGATGTCGAAGTCGCGTGGCCTTACCGGCGCCACGACGCTCGTAGTCACCATCGCCAATGCGAGATGAACGCGCGCCCACGGTCCGTTCGTGACGATCTGATATAACTGCGCCCCATCTGAATACTGGCTTTCTGGCTTGAGCGGAATCAGATTCACGACGAAACCGGCAAATGAGAGGGTCGCCAGTGTGCTCAACAGGCTCCAATACCGCTCCCAGGCGTGGCCCGCCGCGGTTAGCGTCACGACCAGGAATATCGAGCCCACCACCAGCGATGCGACGGGACCGCCTATGAGCAGGAAAGCCTTGCGGCTGCGCATATTGCGCAAATCGGGGGCAACCATCGCCACGCCCCCTCCGTAGAACTTTCGCAATTGAAACTCGAATCTCCAGTGCCCGTTGCGGACAGCCCATCGAAATGGCCCGACCTGCAACCCGCGCAGTATTTTGCCGGAGGCCCACCCCGCCGCGAGATGTCCCAACTCGTGAAACAGCGTCGTGAGCAATACAGCGGCGTTGAACTGCACCAGGTAAGAGATCAGTCCTGGACGAGCAAATCCGTGCAAGGCCGCCCACTGGTTCCACAACTGGAACGCCAGCCAGATAATACCCATCGCAATACCCTGGGCGAGGTAATCCTTGAACTTACTAGTGCCGTCGCCTGCCACCCGCACTTTCTGGAGTGCACTCGCGTCGTCCACTCCGATCGCGGAATCCCTCGCCGAATAGGCCACCAACCCGGCCAAGCCAAGAAAACCCCCAGTGAACACGGTAAAAGGATAATGACCGGGGTGGAGGATCAAGAACAGACTGGAAGGCACCAAAGCTGACGTGCTCGCGATGAGCGCCCAGGTACGCCCGGACGGCCTGCCCTTCTTAAGCTTCCACCAGGCGATCCCTGCGGATACGCCGAGCCCGACAGCGCCCATGATCGTGGCGATCAGGTGGGTGGGGTTGAATTCGGTCAGCCGCTTCGACAGGATGAAGACCCCGATCACACTGGCTAAAAGTCCCAGCGCCTTCAGACCCAGCCAGAAGCGAATAAATTTGCGGAACAACAGCATCTAACTCCACGATCGTTGATCGTGCGGTCGATGGAGTAGCGGGCTTTTACTGAGTTTGGAGTCGTAAGGTCCCTACGATGGTGCTGTTCCCTTGCTGACTCCACGATCCGGCTTCTAGTGTCCTGCGTTAGAAACTGGCAACATAAGCGCGGTGGGGCGGACGCCCTTCGTCCGCGCCGGACCCCCGGGTCCGGCTCAACCGACTCGCTGAACAGGGAGGCTGACGCGGGCGTCGGCCGCGGACCAGGGGGTCCGCCCCACATCGCGGATTCTGCTATGAACTTATAACTAAGGACT
>JBEKOZ010000395.1:0-5188 GCA_049521275.1 Bryobacteraceae bacterium
GGAAAATAGTGCCCCGCGGAGCGCCCAGCGCCAGCCTGATACCCAGTTCGCGATTCTGCTGCGACACAGTGTAGGACATCACGCTGTACACGCCGACCGCCACCAGCACCAGTCCGATCCCCGCGAACAGGCTGAAGATCTCCAGGCCAAAGCGAGGCTGCGCATATTCATTTTCGTCAAGGCTTCGCTCCATCGTCGCGGTCTGCTGCGGGTAAACGGTGTGGTCCATGGCGAGGATCGTGCTATCGAGAGCCTTCGTGAGCGGCGCAGGGTCGCCCGCCGTGCGGAGATAGAAGAGGAACTGGCCGAACATCGCGATCGACAGCGGAGCGTAGGCTTCCGGCTCCGTGTCTGCGCGCACGCCGTGGTTTTTGATGTCGGAACAGACGCCGACGATCTCGAACCACGGGTCCTTGACGGGTTCCGGTGCGTCCTTTTCGAGGCGCGAGAGCTTGACCTGCTTGCCGATGGGATCGCCGTTCGGCAGGAATTTTCGCACGAAGGCAGCGTTGACGACGGCCACGCGGCGTTTGGTCGCCACATCGGTTTCATCGATCGCGCGCCCGCGCAGAAGCCGCAGGCCAACGGCGGGGAAAAACTGGGAATCGATGAATCCCATCTGCCCCTTCCACTGCGCACCGTGGGTTTCGCCGGAGATTTCGAAATCGGTTCCGATGCCACCGAAGGGCGGAAAATCGAGCGCGCTCGACGCCGTGACGACGCCGGGCAGCGCAGCCAGACGCGCGGTGGCTTCGCGTAGAAACCGGGTTTGCTTGTCGGCGGATTTGTAGTTCTTCGGATCGAGGTTGATCTGGCTCACCACCAGGCCCTGGGCGTTCAACCCGAGGTCGGCGTTCCGCGTCAACAGGAAACTGCGCATCAGCAGGCCTGCGCCAGTAAGCAGAACCAGCGACAGCGCTACCTCGCCGACGATCAGGGCGTTGCGTACCCAGCCCCTGCGGAATCCGCTGTTTCCGCGGCCGCCCGCCTTCAACGATTCGCTCAGGTTGAGGATCAAGCCGCTGACGGCCGGCGCGAGACCGAAAATAAGGGCCGTCAGGACGGAAACGGCGACGGTCGCGGCCAGGACGCGGAGGTTCAAGGAGATGTCGGCTTCATCGGGGAACGTGAACGCAGGCAGCAGCGCGACCAGCCCTTTGAGGCATGCATACGCGAACGCGCATCCGGCCGCCGCGCTGAGCAGCGCCAGCATCAGGCTCTCCACCAGCAACTGGCCGATGACGCGCCAGGAGCCTGCGCCCAGGCTGGCGCGGATGGCGAATTCCTTTTCTCGTGCCGTCGCCTTCGCCAGCAGCAGGTTGGCGACGTTCGCGCAGGCGATCAGCAGCAGGAATCCCACCGCCGCGAGCAGGGTGTAAAGCGTGCTGCGAAACTGCCCGACAACGTTATCGATGATGGTCGGCAGTTGAACGTCGAACCTGTCCGGATAGTATTTGGGATAGGTTTTCGCCAGGCCGTGAGCCAGGACGTTCAGCGCGAGAGCGGCGCTCTTGGAGGTCAGGCCAGGCTTCAGGCGGCCCAACAGGTTCACAAACGTCTCGTATTGGCCGGTTTCCGCTCGATTTGGCGATTTGGGAATCCACAGGTCCGCGCCCCACCATGCGAAACGCTTGGGCATGATCCCGATCAGCGTACGTGGTGTGCCGTCCAGCGTAAAGGTCCGACCCAGGATGTTCGGATCGCCCGCGAAGCGCTTCTGCCACAGCTTATAGCTAAGGACAAACACCGGCGGCGCACCTGGCTCCGCGTCATGAGGTGCAGCGGACCGCCCGATCAGCGGCGCAACGCCCAGAAATTCGAAGGTATTTCCGGTGACGCTGGCGGCGCGGAAGGCTTCGATGTGGCCGTTGTCCGTCCAGATCGCCTGCTGCTGGCTGACGCCGATCACGCTACTGAAAACCGTGTTCTGCTCCTGGTAATCGAGGAACTCCGGCTGTGCGTACCCCTGCCGCCCGTAAGGATCGGGCCGCGAAGTATCATGAATTGCCACCGCGACCAGCCGCTGGCCGTCTGTATACGGGAACGGTTCGAGAAGAACGTTGTCGATGACGCTAAAAATCGCGGTTGTCGAGCCAATGCCGAGCGCGAGCGCCAGGACTGCCGTAAAGAGGAAAACGCGGTCCCGCAACAGCGTCCGCGCACCGAACTTAAGATCCTGCCAGAGCCAGCCCATGCAAGGAATACGCACGAGCGGGGGAAAAGTTTGCTTTTTTTAAAACCGCCGCCTTCAACGATATTGACGCCCTTTCAGAAATTGCCTCATTAGCCTAAGTTCACGAAATCAAAAGAGTGGAGTCACTTCGTCGCTACCGTTAATGTCCGTTAACAGTCCTTATCTGGTTCGTGGTGAAGAACGCCACGCGGAAGGAAGCAAATTCGATTTTGGTGGCGGGATTTCATGCCGAGACGTACCAGGCTTTATGGCATGAAGTGAGGTGCGATACGTTGAAGGCATCCGCTTGGACATAACGTCGACGTCGATTGTGGGGGCAATTGGTCGACATCACCCCGCAAACGCAGTGCGGGGATATGGCCGTCAATGAAAAGGATTCTATCGGGATGCTCCGGCGGAGGAATAGTGTGGAGCAACGGAATGGTCGGGCCGGAGCACGTCGGATAGAATTCATTGAACTGACCCACCCCTGGGGATCTGCCGGGGCAATTGCTTTATGGGTATTGAATCGATTTTTGCTGTTTTGGAATTGGCGGGTGCTTCGGATTGCTGACGGCTTTGATGTGGAGCGACATTGCGACTTGCCCTGCAGAAACATACCATACTCAGGCGGTTACCTGCGAAGCGGTTAGTTCAATGGTGGAAATCAGAGCGTGTCAATGGACGGGCTCGTTCATCAAGGTCGGTGGAGCGGACGTCCTTCTGACACTCGGCGGCTCACTTCCACCTGAAGCAACTCGGCCTGAGGCCGAGCGAAGTCCGGACCTGCGCCTTATCGCAACAGGTCAGTATTTGTGGAAGAAGCGGAAGGATCAAACCCGCGAGCCGACCGCTCTGGTCAATGAGGTGTATTTTAGGGATGCATGGAAACACGGCGCCGAACGTTTCGGACGGAGCTCATTTTCTACCATCTTAGTCATCCAAGCCTCACAAGGATTTTATAAAGCCCATTCGGCTAATCGTTTGATTTGAGTCGCGGCTGCACAAGCGGTGGGATAATTGATCCATTCAAAATCATGTGGCGCTTAGAGCGAGTGTGGGAAGAGCGCAACCGAACCCCAGTCCTCCTGGTGAGCGGCGCGATTGTGTTAACCGTGGCTTTCGCCGATTGGTGGACGAAGCCTTTTTTTGCCTTTGGATTTCTCTATTTATTCCCCATCATGCTTGCAGCAGGGTTCCTACCCAGATCGGCGATCGCTTTGCTAGGCGTTGGCTGCGCGGTACTCAGCGAGGTCTTCAGTTCACTGGAGCGGTCAAGCGTTCGCCTGGCGTTTGAAACGCTGGCGCTTGCCGGTTGCGGATTGTTTGTGGCGGAGCTGGTTCGCAACCGGCGATTGACCCTTGAAGGGCAGGCCAAGCTAAAGGCTCTGGTCGAAACGAGCCCGGCGGCGATCGTGACCGTCGATGAGCATGGCTTCATCGAACTCACGAATCACGCCGCCGTGGAACTTCTGGCTCCACGGGATGGAAAGCTGATGGGAAATCCGATCTCCGCGTTTCTGCCCGAGCTGCACCATGCTCTGCGTTGGGAGGAAGCTCCCCAATTCCGTGCGACCATGCAGTGCCGGGGCCACCGCGGCAATGGGGAATCATTCACCGCCGACGTTTGGTTTTCTACCTACAAGGAAGGGCTCACGCATAAGCTTGCCGCGATTGTCGCCGATGTTACGGAGGAAGCGGCTGCCGCGGAAAGGGTGCATCCGGCCTCCGCCGAAATCCGCGAACGGGCGCAACTGAACAACCGGGAGATGGAGGTGCTCCGGTTCCTGGTTCAAGGCTTGGCCAACAAGGAAATTGCGACGCGCATGGAGATTTCCGAGAGCACCGTCAAGAACACGCTGCAACAGCTTTTCGCCAAGACCGAAGTTCGGACGCGCGCCCAACTTGTTCGCGTGGCCCTGGAGCAGTATCGAGATCTTCTATGACCTCGATAAACGTAACCTATCGAAGGCGGGATTAATCGCTTGATTATCCCCTAGCCGCTGCTTCCGTCGCCGTTCGGGGCGTACAGACCTTCGAGCGCGATCCTCACCAGCTGACTGCGGGTGCGGACTCCCCCTTTTGTGAATAACTGCTGGAGGGTGGCTTTCACACTGGATTCGGACACGCCCAACTGATCGCCTATCTTTCGATTCGACATCCCATCGACGACTCCATGCAGAACGGTTTGTTCTCTATCCGTCAGGCTCCGAAGCAAGTGAGCGTCGTATTGAGGAAATCGGTCCGCCAGGAGCTGAATCACCCGCTGATCGATCCACGCCTCGCCGCTTGCCACCAGCCGGATCGCCTGCATCAGGCGGCTCGCGGAATCCGATTCGAGGAAGATGCCGGAGGCGCCGTACTTCAGCACGGTGGCCGAGTCCGTCGCATCGAAAGTCCTCGCCACTACCAGGGACTTTCCGCCAAAGCGGGCTCTTTGAGCACCTGGGATGAACTCCTTGGCGATATGAAGATCCACCAGGACGACATCCACGTCCGACGCCTTCACGGCCTTCAACGCTTCGGGCGAACTGGAGCATTGAAAGACAACCTCGAAGTCCTGCTGCTCCGCGAGAAGGCGGGCGAGGCTTTCGCGAAACAGGAGGTGATCGTCGAGCAGGACGAGGCGAATTCGCGCCGGTTCGTCCTTGCATCTGGGCTTCATCCTCAAAATGGTAAGTGCATTCCGTCCGCGTGCCAAGACCTCCGGCCAAAAGATCGACGCGTCTATACGGAAGAGCGGAATTTAGCCAATCTATCTTCCAGCGCTGCCCAAAGATAATCGAATGGCGTGGCTGTTTGGATGGAAGATCACTGGCATCGCGCGCGCATCGCGGCTACAGTCGAGATCTATCGATATGAAGAACTGGTTGGTGCGTATCGCGCTGGCGATTGCGGGAATTCCGGTCGCGACGCTGTGGGCGCAGACGGCGTTCAACTGGCAACAGATTAAAGACAAGTTCGAGGCTGCGAATCCGACCTTGAAGGCGGCGCAGCTCAATATCGACGAATCGC
>JBEKOZ010000396.1:0-5184 GCA_049521275.1 Bryobacteraceae bacterium
CCTTCGATCGCGCCGAGTACGAGGCGTTTCTGGACGCGCTTCTCGCGGCCTCCAGCGTGCCTGCGCACATTGAGCAGGATAACGCCAAGTATTTCGAAGCCTGCCTGCCCATCGAGGAGATCGCGCGGCGCGGGCGCGACACTCTGCGCTTCGGGCCCATGAAACCGATGGGGCTCACCGACCCTCGCACTGGCCGCCGTCCCTGGGCCGTGGTCCAGCTTCGCCAGGAAAACGCGCGCGCCGGAAGCTGGAACCTGGTCGGGTTCCAGAATCACATGCGCTTCGGCGACCAGGCGCGCGTGCTGCGCATGATTCCCGGGCTTCAGAACGCCGAATTCCTGCGCTACGGCCAGGTGCATCGCAACACCTATATCAACGGGCCCGCGCTGCTGGACCCGACGCTGCGCCTCCGCGCGCACCCGAACATTTTCTTCGCCGGACAGATCTCCGGTGTCGAAGGATACGTCGAATCCATCGCCACCGGCCTGATCGCGGGAATTTCCGCAATGGCCGAATCGCCGCGAGCGTTTCCTCGCGAGACCGCGTTAGGTTCGCTGTGCGCCTACGTATCGGGAGCCGACCCGGCGAACTATCAGCCCGCGAACATCACCTTCGATCTGTTGCCGAAGCTGGAACATCCGCCCAAGGATCGAAAGTTGCGCCAAGCCGAAGTCTGCCGGCGTGCCCGGGCGGCGCTCGAGGAGCACCTGAAGAAACCGCTCCCTGTGGTCGCGGCTCGGTAGGGGCTTGAACGTGCTATTCAACTATTTACTGAGCCGTGACCGCAGGGAGCGGTTTCTTCAAGCTGCATGTCTGAGATTCGGCAAGCGATAGATCGATACCTCGATAGCCTGCGGCAGGCCAATGCCTCGCCGCACACGCTGCGAAACTATTCGGCCGACCTCGCGCAGTTCGCCGAATATTTCGGAATCGTGCCTCAACCGCCCTCCGGCATCGATGCGCTGCAACTCCGCGAGTGGCTGGGGAGCCTCTATCAACGCGGTCTCGACCCCATCTCGATTCGCCGAAAGCTGGCCGCGGTCCGGTCGCTGTTCACGTTTCTTCTGCGCGAAGGGACCATTTCGACCAATGCAGCCAAGCTGGTCCGCACGCCGAAAGGCGCGAAGCGCGTGCCGTCGGTGCCCACCGCGGAGCAGACCAATACGCTGGTCGAAGGCGTCGCCGCGGACACGCTCGACCGTCCTCATCCGGAGCGCGATTTGCTGCTATTCGAGCTGCTCTACGGCTGCGGCCTCCGGATCAGCGAGCTGGTCGGGCTCAACCTGAACGACTTCGACATGGCCGAGCGCTGGATTCTGGTACGAGGTAAAGGCCGCAAGGAACGGCAGACCCCGTACGGCTCCAAAGCTGCCGCGGCGCTGGAAAAGTATCTGGTCGTTCGCAATTCGAGCGCGCCTGCGCTGTTTCTGAACCACCACGGCGCACGGCTTTCCGATCGCGGCGCGCGCGGCATCGTGAAACTATATGCGCGGCTGCTGTCCGGCGATTCGTCCCTGCACCCGCACAGCCTCCGCCACGCCTATGCGACTCATCTGCTGGCGGACGGCGCGGACCTGCGCGCAATCCAGGAGCTGCTGGGCCACGCCCGACTCTCGACCACGCAGAAATACACGCAGGTTTCGTTGACCGACCTGATGGCCGTGTACGACCGCGCGCATCCCAAGGCGCATAAATAGAAAAGCGCAGACGGACCGAAGCCCATCTGCGCCTTCTTCATGCGGCCGGACTCTTAGTTACCGGCGTCCACCGCGCATTCCGCCGCCGCCCATCGAACGGAATGCCGGACCGGCCATCACGGCTCCGCTCCTATAAGCGCCGACAAACGCGGCCGGAGGAGCATAGCCCGCGAACGATCTGTACGCGCCGCCGTAGAAACCATACCCGAAGAACGGGGCTCGATACACCATGAACGGTGAATAGAAGCCCCAGCCGAACGGATTGAAGAACAACCCATCGCCCGGGATGAACGTGTAAGCGCTATACCAGGGATGCCAATACCAGCCTGCGCCGTAGAATCCTTGGCCACCTACGTACGCGCGCGCCTCACTGATGTTCGCTTCGGCCAAGTACGAAGAGCGCAACCGGCTCCAGTTATACAGGTCGCCTTCCGCGGTTTTCTTGTCGAACCCATGCGACTTCAAATCGCCGGTGGCCACGTTCAACTCATGCCCGCCCTTCAGCTCGACACGGTGCGCGCCATTGATGGCCACCGCTTCGCCGTCGATCACGCGGACCAGATTCTCCGCGGCATCGAAGTCGTACAGACCCCTCTTCTGCAAGTCGATCGCGAACCCGCCCTGCAACACGCGCAGATGATTTTCGGGGAAGATCTGATCGACCTCGATCATCGCATCGCCCTGGTCGAGTTGCACCTGTATATCGGTCAGTTTGGCCGCGATGAGTCTCGCCGAGGTGTTCGGGCCCAGGCGCAAGAACACGCCAGGAGTCAATAGAATTTCAGCTTTTCCGTTCAGCGTGGTGATGGAATTGCCTTCGCCGATTTCCACGCCAACGGACTTCGCATTGAGAGTCTGGCCACCCATGACCGTCTGTCCCTCGACGTAATTTACCGTTCCGGGCCGCGCTGTCGCATCGGCCCAAACAGGGGTCGACACTGCCGCCAGGAACATCCCTGCAACCAGTATTAAATTTGACCGCCGCATATGATTTTCTCAACCTCACTATTAAGGATGCGGGGTTGAACAGGCGGGTTGCTGGCTCATTTCAGCAGAAAATGGTGCTTTTCAACCACTAATTACGGGATTCCGCAGTTCGCCCAGACCTTCGACACGCACGATGCACACGTCGCCATCCTGCAGATAGCGCGGGGGCTTGCGCGCGAAGCCGACACCGGACGGAGTACCGGTGGAAATGACGTCTCCGGGCTCCAGAGTGATTACGCTGGAGATATATTCAATGAGCTCCGGGATCTTGAAAATCAATTCGCGCGTGTTGGAATGCTGCAAGATCTCGCCGCCGATTTCGAGCGAAATGTCGAGCGCGTGCGGATCGGCGATTTCATCCTTGGTCACGATCGCCGGACCCATCGGCGCGAAGGTGTCGCAGCTTTTTCCCATCAGCCACTGCGTGGTCGCGAGTTGCAGGTCGCGCGCGCTGACGTCGTTGACGATGGTGTATCCGAAGACGTGATCCATGGCTTTCGACGCGGGAATGCGCCGGCCTCCGGGGCCGATGACGACCGCCATCTCGGCTTCATAATCGGGCTGTGTCGATTCCTTCGGCAGCACGATGTTCTCGCCGGGGCCGATCACGGCGTTTGAAAATTTGCTGAAAATGGTGGGCACTTTCGGCATCGCCATGTTCGATTCGATGGCGTGGTCGCGATAATTCAAGCCTACGCAAAAAAACTTCGGAGGACGCGGGAGGGGCGCCAGCAACGTCACGGTCGACAGGTCGTAGGATTCGCCGGCCGGAGCGGGAATCGCTCCACTGAAAATCAACCTAAGCATGTCGGTACCGAGGCTGGTGACCTTGTTCCCGGCGAGAACACCGGCGGTTGCGCCACGGCCGCCGTGGCGAAAAGTTACGAGTCGCATAACTTCTGAGGTTACACTAAAAGAAAATGAATAGAGATGCGATTCTCCGGTCCATTCTGGATATCGGAGTGGTGCCCGTGGTTCGAACGTCCAGCGCGGAGAGCGCCATTCGCGCAATCGAAGCGGTATACCAGGGAGGCATTCGCGCCGCCGAAATCACCATGACGGTTCCGGGCGCGATCAAGGCGCTGGAAAAACTGGCGGATGCATTCGGCGACAAGCTGGTGCTGGGCGCGGGCACGGTGCTCGATCCGGAAACGGCGCGCATCTGCATGCTGGCCGGGGCGCAGTTTTTCGTGACGCCGGCCCTCAATTTAAAGACGATCGAAATGGCGAAGCGTTATTCGAAAATTATTATGCCCGGCGCGTTGACTCCCACTGAAGTGGTTGCCGCGTGGGAGGCGGGCGCCGATTTTGTGAAAGTGTTTCCGTGCGGCGCGGTAGGCGGAGCGAAGTATATCAAGGCCCTGAAGGCTCCTCTGCCGCACATCGAGATGGTGCCGACGGGCGGCGTCAGCCTGGAAAACACGGGTGATTTTCTGAAGGCGGGCGCGGCGGCGGTGGCCGTCGGCGCGGAACTGATCGACGCCAAGACGATCGCCGAAGGCCGCTACGAAGTGTTTGAGGAACGCGCGCGGCAGTTCCTGGCGGAAGTGGCGAAAGCTCGCGGAAATTAAAAAAACATGCCTCGCATTGAGACCGCTCTGCTGAGCGTCACCGATAAAACCGGGATTGTCGAATTCGCACGTGAGCTTACGTCGCTGGGCGTCGAGATTATTTCCACCGGCGGGACGTATCGGATTTTGAAGGACGCGGGCGTCGCGCCGCTGCGCGAGGTCGCGAGCGTAACCGAGTTTCCGGAAATGCTGGATGGCCGCGTGAAGACGATTCATCCCAGAATCGCCGGAGGGATTCTGGCGATGCGCTCGAGAGTGGAGCACATGAGCGCGATCCGCGCTCACGGCATTCCGAAGATCGACCTGGTCTGCGTGAACCTTTACGAGTTCGAGAAAATCGCGGCGAATCCGGACGCGCCGCTGGCGGAGCTGATCGAGAACATCGACATCGGCGGACCGACGATGATTCGCGCGGCGGCGAAAAATTATCAGGACGTCGCGGTGGTGACGGCTTGCTCCGATTACGCCGCGCTGATCGAAGAACTGCGCGCGAGCGACGGCTCGCTGTCGCCCGAAACGCATTGGAATCTGGCCAAGAAAGCGTTCGCCACAACGGCGGCGTACGATCGAGCCGTATCGGCGCGGCTGGCCGAGATTCCGCCGACGAATGAGCCTCTTCCCGAGACGCTCGACATTCGCGCGGCACGTGCGATCGCCCTGCGGTATGGCGAAAATCCTCATCAATCGGCCGCGTTGTATACAAATGGAAAGGCCGGAATTGCGGGGGCGGAGCAACTTCACGGCAAGGAACTTTCCTACAACAACCTGGTAGATCTCGATGCTGCGTGGCAGTTGATCGGCGAGTTTGACGCGCCTGCATCGGCGATTATCAAACATACGAATCCGTGCGGATGCGCGGAATCTTCGACGCTGGCGGCCAGCTACCGGCGCGCGTTCGAAGCCGATCCAGTGTCCGCTTATGGAGGCGT
>JBEKOZ010000397.1:0-5139 GCA_049521275.1 Bryobacteraceae bacterium
CGACGATCCGACATATCCCGAGCGGTTTGCATCACTTGCGTATAGAATTGCGATGAATTACTTCGTTTACGATTTGACCCATTAGGAATGTTTGAATTTTTCTTCAAGTATCCGGCTTCGGTGTTCTCCAAAGGCACTTTTGTGCTCGCGGGCGGGTGGCCCGTCTGGCTCCTGATTCTGGCGATCATCGGCGTCGGGGTCGGGCTGGCGTTTTTCATTCGCGTGAACGGGGGACGGTCCGCGGTGGTTTGGCTGTTGCAGACCTTGCTGGCTTCGGTGCTTCTCTTGATGCTGTGGCATCCGGCGCTGAGCGTCGCGACACTGCGGCCGCAGCAGAATATCGTGGCCGTGGTGGTCGATGATTCGTCCAGCATGGCCGTCGACGACGCGGGTGGCGGGTCGCGCGAAAACGCGGCAAAGAACCTACTTAACAGCGGCCTTATCAAAGACTTACAGGATAAGTTTCAAGTGCGTTTATACAAGCTGAGCGATACTGTGAGTCGGGTGGAGGGACTCGACAAACTGACCGCGACGGGGACGGCGACGCATATCGGCGAAGGGCTGAAGCAGGTTCTGGCCGACGCGGCGAGTTTGCCTATCGGCGCGGTGGTGCTGCTGAGCGATGGCGGGGACAATTCCGGCGGGATCGATCTGGAGACGATTTCCGAGGTGCGGCGGCAGAGGATTCCGGTCCACACGATCGGATTCGGGCGCGAAAAGATGGCGCACGATGTGGAGTTGACGGGGGTCGAGACGGCGGCGCGCGCGCTCCCGGATTCCCGGCTGTCCGCGGTGGTTTCCCTTCATCAACATGGATATAGCGGGCAGAAAGCGAAGGTTTTGATTAAAGACGGCCCGAAGATTCTTGCTGCGCGCGACATCACCTTCAAGGCTGACGGCGTGGAGCAGACGGAGAACATTCTGTTTAACGCCGGGCCGGTGGGGGTCAAGGCGATTGAAGTGTCGATCGATCCGCTGCCGGGTGAAGAAAACCAACGCAACAATAAAATTGTTCGCCTGGTGAACGTGGATAAGCGGACGCCTCGCATCCTTTACATGGAAGGCGAACCGAGGTGGGAGTTCAAGTTCCTGCGGCGCGCGGTGGAGGATGATTCGAGCATTCATCTGGCGACCATTCTGCGCACCACGCAGAACAAGATCTATGTGCAGGACGATCATGGAGATGCGCCCAAAACTATCAAGGACGGATTTCCGACGCGCGTCGAAGATCTGTTCGAGTTTGACGGGCTGATTCTGGGAAGCGTGGACGCTCCGTACTTTACGGCTACCCAGCAGCAGACCATCAAGGATTTTGTGGACCGGCGCGGAGGAGGTCTGCTGTTTCTGGGGGGACGAGACGCGCTGGCTGACGGCGGGTATGCGCGAAGCGTGCTGAACGACGTGCTTCCAGTGAAGCTGCCGGATCGCAAGAATACGTTCGTGAGGGACCCGGCTACGTCGGAGTTGACGGCGCAGGGCATGGACAGCTTAATCACGCGGATTGAAGAAGATCCGCAGAAGAATGTCGAGCGTTGGAAGAATCTCCCATACCTGATGAATTTCCAGGACGCGGGGCAGAAGAAGCCGGGCGCAACGGTGCTGGCAGAGGCCCGGCTGACATCGGGCGCCAAGCTGCCGCTGCTGACCATTCAGAATTATGGGCGCGGGCGCACGGCGGTGTTCGCGACGGCGGGGAGCTGGCGCTGGAAAATGCTGCAACCGGTGGCGGACAGGAGTCACGCGACGTTCTATTCGCAACTGCTGCGCTGGCTGGTGAACGATACTCCGCGGCGGCTGACGGTTTCGACACCGAAGCAGATCCTGGACGACGAGTCGACGGTGAAATTGCGGGCGGATGTTCGGGACAAGGCGTTTCTGCCGGCAGCGGATGCGACGGTGGAGGGTCACATTCTGGGCGACGGCGTGGCGGAGACCATCGACATGCGGCCGGACGCGCTGGACGCGGGGGTTTACAACGCGGAGTGGACGATTCCGAAGGCGGGGTCGTACGTGGTGGAGGTAGTTGCCAAGCGCGGGGTGGAGGATCTGGGGCGCGATGTGCTGACGTTCCGGAAAAACGACGGCGTGGCTGAGAATTTCCATGTCGAGCAGAATCGCGAATTGCTGGAGAAGCTTTCGGCCGAAACGGGCGGCAAGTATTATAAGCCGGAGGATGCGAAAAAGCTGGGGAGAGACATTAACTATTCCGAGGCCGGGATTACGGTGCGGGAGACTCGTGATTTGTGGGACATGCCGGTGGTTTTCCTGCTGTTGCTGATGCTGCGGTCAGGGGAGTGGCTGCTGCGGCGGAAGTGGGGGGTGATATGAGGGGAGTAGCCAGTAGCCAGGAGCCAGTAGCCAGTAGGCTTGGGATCGTGCTGGGTTTCGGCTTGATGATGGCTGCGACTTTGCGGGCTGACACTTTTTATTTTACGGTTGCGGGGTTGGGCGGGGAAGCGGAGTATGATGCGCGGTTTAGCGGGTGGGCTAAGGATGTCGATAAGTTGCTGCATGAGGTAGAGCCGCACGCCAAGATCAAAACTCTTTATGGGGCTGAGGCTACGCGGGCCAATGTCGAGGCTTATTTGCGGGAGGTCGCGAAAGAGGCGAAGACCGACGATTCTCTGGTGCTGATGATGATCGGGCATGGGAGTTACGACGAGTTCGATTACAAATTCAATTTGCCTGGGCCGGATTTGTCGGCGGCGGAACTGGCGTCGCTGCTGGACAAGATTCAGGCGCACGAACTGGTGGTGAACATGACCAGCGCGAGCGGCGGGTCGATTGCGGTGCTCGAGAAACCGAAACGGGTGGTGATCACGGCGACGAAATCTGGGACGGAAAAAAATGCGACGGTTTTTCCACGGTATTGGATCGAGGGGATGCGGGATCCGGCGGCGGATTCGGATAAGAACGAGATCGTGACGGCGCTGGAGGTTTTCCGGTACGCGGAAGAAAAGACCGCCAAATTTTACGAGACGCAGAAGAGGCTGTCGACCGAGCACGCGGTGATCGAAGATGCGGGGAAGGGCGAAGGGGTGAAGGCTCCCTCGGCGGAGAATGGCGAAGGGCTGACGGCGGGGCGGTTCGCGGTGCTGCATTTGGGCGCGGCGGCGGTGGTGAGTCGCGATCCGGCGAAACTGGCGCTGCTGAAACAGAAAGAAGATCTGGAGGCGGCGATCGACGATTTGAAGTATCGCAAGGCTTCGATGGCGGTGCAGGAATATCGCGGACAGTTGCAGCAGCTGTTGCTCCAGTTGGCGAAGACGCAGGAGGCTCTTGATAAATAGGGCTAGTATGTCGATCGGGAACGGAAATCGCATGCTGCGCATGGCGGTTCAGTTGGTGTTGCTGGCGCTGCCGGTTGCGGCGCAGATGCCTCCGGCGGCGGAGGCTTGCGCGAAGCTGCGCCAGCATGGGGATTCGTCGGCGCTGGTGTGCTACGAGAAGCTCACGCGGTCTTCGGAACTCGCGGTGCAGGCGGAGGGTTACTGGGGGCTGCGCAACTATAAACAGGCCAACGATCTGTTTCGTGACGCGGTAGCCGCGAAGCCGAAAGATCCGGCGCTGCGCGTGCGATGGGGCTATTTATATCTGGACCACTGGCAGCCGGCGATTGCGTCGGATTGTTTTACGGAGGCGGTGGAGCTCAACGACAAGTATGCGCCGGGGTACCTCGGGCTTGCGCAGGTGGCGGCGGAAGGGTACTCGGCGCGGGCGATCGAATTTGCGAAGCATGCGCTCGAGATCGACCCGAAGGCGTATCAGGCGGAGGAAGTGCTGGCGCGCGTGGCGCTCGAAGACGGCAATGAAGTGAAGGCGGCGGAGGAGGCGAATAAGGCGCTCGCCATGTCGCCCGAAGCAATGGACGCGATGTCGATTCTCGCGACCATCGACTGGCTCAACGATAAGAAAACGTCACCGTGGCTCGACAAAATTTTGAAGGTGAATCCGCACTACGGGGAAGCGTACGATACGGCGGGGCATTTTTTCATTATTAACCGGCGGTACGAAGAAGGAATCGTGAAGTACCGGCTGGCGCTGGAGCTGGATCCGCTTTTAGAGAAGGCTCGGGCGGCGCTGGGGTTGAATCTGATGCGGCTGGGGCGGGAAGATGAGGCTCGGGCGCAGTTGGAGCAGGCGTGGAACGCGGGATATCAGCCGGATGAGTCGAAGAACACTCTCAAGCTGATGGACAAGTATAAGGACTACGATACGTTCCGCACGCCGACGACGATTTTGAAGCTGGGGAAGAAGGAATCGGCGCTGCTGCGGCCGTATTTCCAGGCGGAGCT
The DNA here is from genome assembly GCA_049521275.1 of Bryobacteraceae bacterium. GTDB lineage: Bacteria > Acidobacteriota > Terriglobia > Bryobacterales > Bryobacteraceae > Palsa-187. The sequence continues at coordinate 4,296 of JBEKOZ010000397.1, forward strand.
GGATAAGGCGGTGGCGACGTACGAGAAGAAGTACAAGTACAAGCTGCCGGGTCCGGTGCAGGTGGAGGTGTATCCGAATCATCCGGATTTTGAAATCCGGACCATGGGGATGCCGGGATTAGGCGCGCTGGGCGTGACGTTCGATTCGGTGATCGCGATGGATTCGCCGAATTCGCGCAAGCCGGGAACGTTCCATTGGGCGAGTACGATGTGGCATGAGCTGAGCCACGTTTATGTCCTGAATATGACGCACAGCCGCGTGCCGCGGTGGTTCACCGAAGGGCTGGCGGTGTACGAAGAGACCGCGGCGTCGCCCGATTGGGGCGATCGACTGGACCCGGATGCGATTCTGGCGATCAAAAACAAAACACTGCTGCCGGTTTCGGATATCGATCGCGGATTCATTCATCCGACCTATCCGGCGCAGGTGGTGGTGTCCTATTTCGAGGCGGGGCGGATCTGCAATTTTATCGATCAGAAGTGGGGCTACGACAAACTGCTGGCGATGATTCACGATTACGCGGAGCTGATGCCGACGCCCGCGGTGATCGAGCAGGAATTCAAGATGAAGCCCGAGGAGTTCGACCGGCAGTTCTTCGCGTGGCTCGAAGCGCAGACCAAGCGGACGGTGGACGGCTTCGACGAGTGGAAGAAGACGGTCAAGATTATCGCGGAGAATGCGAAGGCAAAAAAATGGGATGAGGTGATCAGCGACGGAGTGCGGATTCGCGATCTCTATCCCGATTACGTGGACGCGGCGAGCGTTTACGAATTTCTGGCCGATGCTTATCAGGCGAAGGGCGAAAAAGATAAACAGATGGCGGAGCTGGCGCGATACAGCAAG
>JBEKOZ010000398.1:0-5136 GCA_049521275.1 Bryobacteraceae bacterium
GAGGAAATAGCGTGAGAAGGTGACGGCGACGGCGGCCATGCCTCCGGTCTGGGTGACGAGGAGAAGAACCCATCCGTAGACGAAGGCGACGGATGGATGGAAGGCTTCGCGCAGGTACGCGTACTGGCCTCCGACCTGGGGACGGCGGGCGGCGAGTTCGGCGTAGACGAAGGCTCCGGCGAGCGCGACGGCTCCTCCGGCGGCCCAGGCGCCGAGGATCAGAAAAGGGGTGTGGACCTGGAGGGCGACGACGTAGGGGTTGATGAAGATTCCGGAGCCGACGATGCCGCCCATAACGAGCATCACGGCGTCGAAGAGGCCCAGGCGGCGGAGGAGGCTCGGCATCAGTTTATTTAAGCACGGTGTGTGGGTTGAGCCGCGTTCGATTGCGGACCCGGCGCCACGAGTGGCGACGCGGCACGCCTGGGGGCGCGCGCCACAAGGGCTGGGGGGCTTAGGTGTGAAGTTCGACTGCTGCCCGACGAGGAACCGCTTCCTTTGGTCGCGGCTCGGTAGAGCTGGTGAATGGGCTTCGGAGGAGCTATGACTAGCGAGCAGTGTTTCACGTCGACAAGCCGGCCCGAATGCCGGCTGCAGCCAGGATTGGCCGCCCTACAAGCGTGCGAGACTGAGAGAAAGCTGTGCTGGTGAACACTCTCTTCGAGAACAAGGTGGAGCGACTCTACGATGTCTCGGTGCGGCTTGCTTCGGTGTTGGAGGGTGCCGGGATTCCTTATCAGATCATTGGGGGATTTGCGGTCTTTTTGCACGTCGATTCGGTTGATCCTTTGGGGGCCAGGCTGACTCGGGATGTCGATATTACGGTTGATCGCGCACGCTTGCAGGAGATTGTTGCCGCGGTCGAGCCTGCGGGGTTTCGCTATCGGCACGTCGCTGGGGTTGACATGCTGGTCGATGCGAAGGAGCCTCGGGCTCGCAGCGCGGTGCATCTTGTTTTTGCGAATGAGAAGGTGCGGCCTGAGTACATCGACGTTGCGCCTGGCATCTCACGTCCGGAGCGGTCGACGAGGGAGTATTGGATTGCTCCTGTCGCTGATCTGGTGCGGATGAAGCTTACCAGTTTCCGGCTCCGGGACAAGGTGCATATTCAGGATCTGGATTCGGCGCGGTTGATTACTCAGGAGATCGAGGAAGGGCTTTCGGAGGCGCTTCGGGGTCGGTTGGCTGAGGTGAGAAAATTGGCCGCTGATGAACGATGATGAACGCGGATTTAAACTTTAGCGGGGACCAGGACTGGGGCTGTGGCTAGGAGCTGGTCTTCGAAAGCGTAGTCGGGCTTCGGGAACAGGTTGTGGCGGAGATACCATTTATAGGTCTCTTTTAAGCCTGTTGCGAAATCGGTGGGTTTGAATTTCAGGACTCGCTGGGCTTTGGCCGTTACCTGGGTGATCGGCGGGACATCGATGTAGTTGCCGAAGTAGAGCTTGGGGCCCATGGGATGGCCGCCGGCGCGGAGGATGTATTCGCGGGGGATGCGGACGAATTTCACGGGCTTGTTGCACACCTTCGCGAAAGCCTCGACCACCTCGGCCTGCGACAGAGGACGGGCGTTGGCGATGTTGAAGGCGTGGCCGATGGCGGCTGGTTCATCCATCACTTTCAGACAGGCTTTGACCAGGTCCTTCACGTAGATGAATTGCGCCAGACGGCGGCCGTCGCCGGGGAGGATTACCGGACGGTTCGCGCGCAGGCGATCCCAAAAAAATGCCTCGCGATAGAGATTGTTGCCCGGGCCGTAGACGAAGGGCGGACGCAGAGTGACCACCGGCAGGCCGATGCGCTGGTGGAGTCGGAAGAGAGCGCGCTCGCTCATGGCTTTATTGCGGGTATAGAGCTCGGGAGTGTCGTCCGGGGCCAGGGCGTCGCCTTCGTGATGATTGAGGCCGTCGCCATAGGCGGCTACGCTGGACATGAAAACGTAGCGGTGAAGGGTGGCGCCGCCCAGGGCGCGGACGCTGGCTTCCACGTGGCCGGCTGTCGTGCCGCGCTCCCAGTCGTAGACGTTATCGAAAACGACGTCGAACTTTTTTCCTGACAGGGCGAGCTTCATGGCCTGGCCGTCGTTGCGGTCGGCCTGGATATTTTTCACGCGGCGGCCCAGATCGTTGCGCGGACGGCGATGCAGGACCGTCACGGAATGATCCGCTTTGAGGAGCTCAGCGACCAGCAGACGGCCGATGAACCGGGTTCCGCCAATGACAAGGCAATTCATGGGCTGGGTTAGTCGTAATACTCTTGGCCCAAGTGAGTGATCAAATCCTCGCCGCGCATCCAGCGGAGAGTGTTTTTCAATTTCATGAGCTGGATGAAAATATCGTGCTCGGGATAGAGGCCGGGCGCGTGCATGGGGGCTTTGAAGTAGAACGAGAGCCACTCCTGAATGCCGCGCATGCCGGAACGCTGCGCCAGATCCATGAACAGGACCAAGTCGAGGACGAGCGGCGCGGCGAGGATGGAATCGCGGCAGAGAAAATCGATTTTGATCTGCATGGGATAGCCGAGCCATCCGAATATGTCGATGTTGTCCCAACCTTCCTTGGCGTCGCCGCGCGGAGGATAGTAGTTGATGCGGACGGCGTGGTAGAAATCCTTGTAGAGTTCGGGGTGAAGCTTGGGCTGGAGGATCTGATCGAGCACGCTGAGCTTGGTTTCTTCCTTGCTCTTAAAAGAGCCGGGATCTTCGAGGACCTCGCCGTCGCGGTTGCCGAGAATGTTGGTCGAAAACCAGCCGCTGAGGCCCAGCATGCGGGCTTTGAGGCCGGGTGCGATCAGGGTCTTCATGAAGGTCTGGCCGGTTTTAAAATCCTTGCCGCAGACCGGGAGATTGCGTTCGCGCGCGAGCTCCAGCAGCGCGGGCATGTCGGTCGTGAGGTTCGGAGCGCCGTTGGCGAAGGGGATGCCGCTTTTCAACGCTGCGTAGGCGTAGATCTGGCTGGGCGCGATCTCAGGATCGTTCTTCATGAGGCCGCATTCGAAGTCCTTGAGGGTCTGGTGGACGGCGGCGGGACGATGGAACACCTCGGTCGATCCGCACCAGATCATGACGGAGCGGGAGACGCCGTTCGATTCCTGGAAGTTGCGGATGTCGTCCATGAGCATCTCCGCTTTGTCCATTTTCGAGCCGCCCTCTTTGACGTTGGGGCCGTGGATGCGCTTGACGTATTCCTGATCGAAGACGGCCCTCATCGGCTTGATGGCGGAGAGAGGCTCTTTGAGTTTTTCGAGCTGAGGAGCTTCGAGCACGCGGGCGTTGGCGGCGGCTTCGTAGGCGGTGTCCTCATAAATATCCCAGCCGCCGAAAACGAGGTCGTTCAGACCGGCGAGGGGAACGAAATCCTTGATCATCGGGCTGCGATCATCGGTACGTTTGCCGAGGCGGATATGGGCGAGCTGCGTGAGCGACCCGACGGGCACGGCCATGCCGCGCTTGATGGCTTCGACGCCGGCGATGAAGGTGGTCGAAACCGCGCCGATGCCGGGAATTAAGACCCCAAGTTTGCCGTCGGCAGGCGCAATCTTGACATTTTCTTGAGAAGGCAAACTATTGAACTCCTTAGAAGTGGCCCCGCCGCTGCGCATGAGCGACCTAGGCGTGGGATTGCTTAAGTTATACTAACATTTTATGCCCAATCGCGCGACTGCCGCGGCCGTTTCCGTCGTCATCTCCGCGATTGTCGTGGACGATGAGCAACTCGCGTCGGATGAACTGACCTATCAATTGCGTGGGTTCCCGGATGTCGAGGTGATCGCGACGGCGTCGAACGGGTTGGAGGCGGTCCAGATGGTGGTGGATCTGGAGCCGGACCTGGTGTTTCTCGACGTGCAGATGCCGGGGCTGGACGGGATGGGGGTCCTGCGCAAGCTGCGGGAGAAGAATATTCCGCTGCCGTATTTCGTGATGGCGACGGCTTACGAGCAGTACGCGGTGGAGGCGTTCAAGTGGGAGGCGCTCGATTATCTGTTGAAGCCGGTAGAGAAGGAACGGCTGGCGCAGGTGATCGACCGGGCGCGGAAGGGGGTCGCGGAGCGGCAGAATGTAGCAGAGCTGCCTCCGCCCAAGCCTTCGCTGCAGCGGACCAAGCTGCTGGTGAAGAGCAATCAGCGCAATTTTATCGTCGATGCGCAGGATGTGGTGTACGCGACCATCGAGGACGGGCTGATTACGGTGGTGGCGTCGAATCTCGAAGGGCAGTCGAATTACCGGACGATTGAGGAGCTGCAATCGAACCTGGACGCGGATACGTTCTGGAGGGTGCACCGGTCGTACCTGGTGAACATCCATCGTATTAAAGAGGTTATCCCGTGGTTCAAATCGAGTTTTCAGCTCCGGATGGACGATAAGAAACAGACGGAGATCCCGGTGAGCCGGGTGCAAACGAAAAGGCTTAGGGCGCTGTTAAAACTGTGACCTTCGGCACATTGAAAGCGTCTAACACTTATGGCGTCCAATCTGGTTCTTGACGAAGAGACTACTGTCGGGAACTATTTTGTCTCGAATTACCCTCCTTATTCGTTCTGGAGCGAGGCCAATGTAGGGGATGCGTACGCTGCGCTCGATCGGGCGCCGGCACCGAATACGCCGCTTGGCGTATACCTGCACATCCCGTTTTGCCGCAAGCGCTGCACGTTTTGTTATTTCAAGGTTTATACGGATAAGAACGCGGCGGAGATCGAAGGGTATCTCGACGCGGCGATGAAAGAGCTGGAGATTTACTCGAAGAAGGCGTTCATCGGCGGGCGCAAGCCGAAGTTCATTTATTTTGGCGGCGGGACTCCATCCTATATATCGTCGAAGCAGCTGACGGCGACGGTCGACGCGATGAAGCGGATGCTTCCTTGGGACGAAGTGGAGGAGGTCGCGTTCGAATGCGAGCCGGGGACGCTGACCGAGGGCAAGCTGCGGACGATTAAAGATCAGGGCGTCACGCGATTGAGCCTGGGGATCGAAAATTTCGACGATCATATTCTGGAGATCAACGGGCGCGCGCACCGGTCGAAAGAAGTGGCGCGGTCCTACGATTTTGCGAAATCGATCGGGTTTCCGCAAATCAACATCGATCTGATCGCGGGCATGATGGGCGAGACGGAAGAGAACTGGCAGGATTGCATCCGGAA